>SYOX01000380.1 GCA_005804885.1 Pseudomonadota bacterium | reverse complement strand
GCGGCCTGAGCGCAGCGCGGAGGGGCCGACGAGCGGGGTGCAGGCGGCCCAACGTGGCGCGGAGGGGCCGGCGAGCGGGGCGCAGGCGGCCCGACGAGGCGCGGAGGGGCCCGGCGAGCGCGCCCTCGGGGGTGCTGCGCCGGCGAGGTTCGACCGTCGCCATCTTGACGCCCAGTCGCTTCACGCCAGAGCGTGGGTGTGGCCCGAGCCGCCATCGCCGGCCTTGATGGCTGCACACGCGGGGTCGCTTGCGCTCTACGGGCTCTTCATCACCGCGCGGACGCAGGCGCTGTGGCCGCTGCTCTTCCTGGCGGTCGTCGGCGGGATGTTGGTGCTGGCGCTGGGCTACCCGAAGCTGGCGCTGGGCGCGGGGGCGCGCGAGCAGGCCGAGGACGCCGTGCTCTCGGGCGCCTCGCGGCGCGCCTTCTGCCTGCTGGTCTTCATGACCGCCGCGCTCCACGGGCTGCTGATGCCTTACTGGTATGTGTCGGCGCCGCTGGAGCTCGGGCTGGCCTGCGCGGTGGCTGGGACGGCCTTGAGCGCGCTGGCCGTCGCCGCGCTTGCCGGCCCCGCCACGGGAGGCGCCCGCGCGATCCGGCTGCCGGGCGTCCGGATCATGCTCGACGGCGCGCTGCCCATCGGGATCGGGACAAACGCCCTCGTCGCGGGGCTGCTCGGCGCCGCCTTCGTCAGCCGCGCGGGGCTCGAGGGCCCCCACCGGGACGCCGCCGCGCTGGCCTGCGCGATCGGGGGGTTGATCGGCGCGCTCAGGCCGTGGGGGGCGCTCGGCGCGCTGCGGGTGGAGCGCGGCTGGGCGCGCGGCCCCCTCGATCCGGCCGCGTGGTGGTTCCCCGAGCGCGCCGCGATCGCCGTCTCCCGCGCGATACCGAGGCTGGCGCCGGCCACCCGCGCGGCCACCTTCGGCCCGCTGGTCATGCACCCGCGCGGGGGTCGATCCCGCTTTGGCCACCTCCTGACGGCCGCGTTGAAGACCTCAAGGGGCGCCGCGGGCGACGCGCTGGGCGTCCTGGCCCTGTCCCCGGCGGCCGGCAGCGTCGCCATCGACATCGGCCTCCCGGGCATCCCCAAGGATCCCGGCGCGCGCGTCGCCGCCGCGCTCGACGCCGCCAGGCGCTGGCTCCCCGAGGCGCAGCGGGCAGCCCGCGCCGCGCTGGGCGCCCGAGCCGACGACGACGCCGCAGACCCCAGGCAGACCAGAGAGGCCCGCGCGATCGCCGCGCGCCTCTCCGACCTCGCCCACCAGAGCGCCAGCGCGGCCCGCGATCTTGGGTGGGCCGAGCACGCCCTCGATCGGGTCGCCGCGGTCGCCCGCGAGAACCTCGACGCGCTGCGGGCGGGCGGCTGGACCCCGGATCGCCTTCAGGACCTCGACGCCCCCGTCGCGGCAGCCATCGATGCGCTCCAGGAGCCGGCCTGGATGGGGGACGAGCGAGCGAGGGGGCGAGGCGCGCGGCTGCTCGATCTGGCGACCGCGCTGGCCGTAATGTTGGTGACCGCCGCCGCCATCGGGATGATCGCGCGCGGCCTGGCGGGGCTTTGACCATGGGCGCCTTCAGCCACCTGTGCCGCGTCTGCCTGGAGATCCACAGGGGCCGCTGTCACTTCGCCGCCTGCCCCTTCACCCCCACGGAGTCGCCCAACGACTCGCCCTTCGCCCCTCCGAGCCAGACCCCCACCCACGACAACGCCGACCCCGTCGGCGCCGCCTGGGACGAGCCGCCCGCCCCGCCGCCCCTCCCCGTCGGCGCCGCCCCGCGACACAAGGTCATCCACCAGATGGCCACGCACGACTCCGTGGACGTCGAGGAGGATCTCGACGTCGAGCCCGAGGGCGCCCCGGAGATCATGGGGCGCGCGGCGCCCGCCGATCTGACGAGGGGAGACAAGGCCGCGCCAACATGGCAGACTCCCGAAGAAAGCGCCGCGCCCAGGCGAAAGCCCGCCGACGAGCCCAGCCCCACCAAGGTCTGCGTCGTCTGCGGGAGCCTGAGCCTCGACCCCGAGTTCTGTGAACACTGCGGCGCCGAGCACCCGCGCTGAGGAGCAGGATGGAAGAGACCCGCGCCGATCCTCGCCTCTGGTGGCTGGCCTCCATCGGGTCCGTCGTGACCCTGTGCGTGGCGCTGGGCTATTTCGTCGAGCTCGACCCCGAGCACGACGCGCTGCGGCCGCTGCTGCTGCTGCCGGGCGTCCTCATCGGGGCCGCGCTGCTGGCCTTCGGATCGCGCCGCGAGCTGGAGCGCCTCGAAGATCGCTGGGATCTCGACGACGAGCCCGCGCCGCCGAACCCTTCAGGGACAAGCCCCTCAGGGCAGAGGCCCTCGGGGCCGAGCCCCACGGGGCCGAGCCCCTCGGGGCCGGGCCCCTCGGGCGCAAGCCCCTCGGGGGCAAGCCCCCCGGCGGCGGCTCGCCCTGCGCCTGCGGCGACCCAGGCGCCTGCCCCGGCGGCTCCACGGCAGGCCACCCCCGCGCCCGCCCCGCTGCCCCCCGCCGCGACCCCGGCGGCGCAGGTCGCCGCCCAGGAGGCCCCGCTGGTCTACCTCAACCCGGAGGCCGACCCCGCCTTCGCGAGCTGGCGGCTCTTCTGGGAGACGGAAAAGGGGGACAAGGGGGTGACGATCCTGCCCGGCGGGACGGTCACCATGGGCCGCCACGAGGCCTCGACGATCGTCCTTGAGCTGACCAGGATCAGCCGACACCACCTGGAGTTGCAGGTGCGCGGCAATGACGTCCGCGTCACGGACATGGGATCGCGCATCGGGAGCTGGATCAGGGCTCACGACGGGGCGTGGGAGCAGCTCGCCAAGGGCGAAGGGCGGCCGATGGCCCACGGCAGCCAGCTCAAGCTGGGCGAGCCGGCGGCGGTGATCTTCACGCTCGACCCGATGGCCGGCGCTTGAGCGCGCCAGGAGGAGCGATGGCAGGAGCGGCGACCTTCGAAATCGGCGGCAGCGCGCTGTGCAACCGAAAGCGCGACAGCCATGAGCGGTGGTCTCAGCAGGATCACTGGGCCGCCTGCCGCTTCCAGGGGGGCGCGGTCTGCGTCGTGGCCGACGGGATGTCTCAGTGGGACTGGTCCAGCGCGATGGCGGCCCTGGCCTGCGAGAGCTTCATCGAAGGGGTCATGAAGGCGCTCCAGGAGCGCGGCGGCCCCTCGGAGGGCTACGAGATCGTCAAGGCCGCCTTCCTGCACGCCGTGGCCCGCTGCCACGCCGAGCGCCGCGAGGCCGGGGACGAGGGCGGGGCCGCGATCGTGGCGGCCTTCGCCGCCGAGGACGGCCAGGTCTGGACCGTCCAGGCCGGCGACGCCCGGATCTGGGGCCGAAAGAAGGGCCAGTGGTTGAGCCTGACGACCTCGGGCCACAAGGGCGCCTCGGGGGGCCTGACCCACTACCTCGGCAAGCCGCCGGAGGCCTTCGCCGACACCGACGCCTTCATCAGCCGACAACCCCACCGCGACCTGGACATGATCGTCGCGGCCACCGACGGCTTCTATGAGCCCCTGGAGAACATCGACGCCCTGGAGCGCGAGCTGGAGGACAAGGCCGTCCTGCTGCCCGACGTGATGGCCCGGGAGCTGGCGCTGCGGGCCGTCAGCCTGGACAGCCGCGACAACATCACCGTCGCGGTCCTGTCCATCGGCGTCGAAGCCCAGGTCGTCGGCAAGGCGGCCAGGATCGACCTCTCCGTCCCGGTGCTGGCCTGCGTCGCGCTGCTCTTCGCGCTGCTCGGCGCGATGGCCTCCGCGCTGGTGATCGAGAACACGTGGCTGCCTGCGCCTCCCCTGCGCCCCGCCGCCCTGATCCCAGCGGATCCCAGAACCGGCGAAGGCGAGCCCGAAGAGGACCCGCGGGAAGACGTCGAGAGCCCGGCCGAAGAGGCGCGACAGGCGATGCTCAAGAAGATCGAGCGCGAGCTGGGCGACAAGAAGAACAGCTGTCAGGAGGCCATCGACGCGGCGCTCAAGGACAAGGAGCGGGCTTTCGGGCTGGTCTACACCACCGAGTCCACGCGGGCGAGTTTGCCGCCCAGGGCGGGCGAGCCCTTTGACCCGAAGGGATGGCGCAAGTCATTTGGAGAGTTCTTGAAGGCGTGCCCGTCGAGCGAAAGCGCGTGCGCGGGGAAGGACCCGGCGTGGTGGATTCTTGAATCCAAAGGAGAATCAACAGGTTGGACGTGGATCGAGGCAATGGGGTGCCTTGACGTTGTGCCGACGGCGTTGACCCGCGAGGAGCCGTTGGTCAGGTGCAAGCCCGCGGATAAAGGGGAGGTGGAATGCGAGGTCAGCGCGCCCTAGGACATCTCTGGTTGAGCCTCGCGGCCTTCGCTCTCGTGGCCCTGCTGGGGCCGGCGGCCAGCGCGACCGACGCGCACTTCATCTTGATCCTGGACGACTCGGGGTCGATGGAGGAGGGCGCGACGGGGTTGCTGGGCAATGAGCCGGGCAATGATCCCTCGGGCTTCGGGCTGGCGGTCCCGCAGATCTTCCACAACCTGCTCGGGGAGTTCCACGATCCGCCGAGGCTGACCGTCTTCACGCTGCCCAGGGTGCTGACCAACGTCCAGAAGCCCGGCGAGGCATTGCGGCTGGAGCCGTCGAACTACCTCAAGTATGAGCGCAAGAATGGGACCTGGTTCGACGCCTCGGTCAAGGCCGCCGTCGAGGAGGCCCGCCGCCTGGGCGACCGCCCGGTGTCGATCATCCTGGTCACGGACGGCAACCCGCAGACCCTCGAAGACATGCAGAGCGCTCAGGCGCGGATGGACGAGGCGCTCGGGGCGATGGAGAACCTGAGCTTCAGCTGCGTGCTCATCGGGGCCAACGTCACCGATCAGGGCCTGTGTCAGGGTCGCAACACGCGCGTGAGCGACGGCCGGGCGATGGCCCGGGACATGACCCGGCGGCTGGCCGAGTCGATGGGCAGCCTTCCCGAGGACGGCGAGCTGTCCGGCAAGGGCGCCGAGCGCATCCTCAAGGTCGGCAAGTACGTCAAGGCCGTCCGCGTCATGCTCGTTGGCACGCGCTCGGGCGTCGACTTCGAGGCCGAGGTCATCGACGGCCAGGGCGAGCGCCACGTCGCCTCCGTCCATCGCACCCGCAGCGTCCTGGGTCGACGCCTCTCGCTCCAGACCATCTCCGTCGACAACCCGCGCCCGCTGGAGCGCGCCGAGTGGACCCTGCGGCTGCCCAAGGCCTCCGGGGACGTCGCCTTCGGCGTGATCCTTCAGTACGACCTCAAGGTCCAGCACGAGGTCGAGATCATCGACAACGAGCGGGCCAGGGTCAAGGCGTGGCTGACCTTCCAGGATCGCCACTTCAAGGAGGCGGAGTTCTTCGACGGCCTCGGGATCAAGGCCGTCGTCGAGCTGGAGCGCGCCTGCGAGGGCGCCAAGGGCTGCGAGAAGCGCGAGGAGATCGCCCTGGAGCGCGGCAAGGACTCCTACTTCACCGCCGACATCCCGATCCAGAGCGCCAAGGAGCTGCGCACCCTGGCCCGCTTCGACGGCCGCGGGGTCAAGCTGCGCTCCTCGCCCTTGTCCACGCCCGTCAGCCAGATCCGGCGCAAGTGGGACCCGCCGGAGCTGCCGCCGGAGCTGGCCTGCCAGATCGTCGGCCAGACCTCGACCGTCTCGCTGATCCCCGTCGACAAGGTCTCGGGCAAGCCGCTGACCGAGGCCGAGATCAAGGAGGAGGGGCTGTCGATGACGCTGCTCATCGACGGCAAGCCCAGGCCCATGAAGCGCAAGGACAACACCTTCACCGCGACCTGGAAGCCCCGGGAGGCGGGCCGGGTCGCGCTCCAGGCCCGCCTCGTGACCCGGGCCGGCGACATCGACGGCCCGAAGCTCGACGCCGAGGTCGCCCCCGACCTCGATCTGCCCGAGGCCGCCGAACTCGACTTCGGGGTCGTCGAGGCCGACTGCGCCCCCCAGGCCCACTGCGAGCCCCTGGCCGAGGCGCTCGGCGAGAGCGGCCTCTCCTCCGGCGTTGATCTGGACATCTCGCGGCCGGCCAAGGGCGGCTGGGCGGCGCTCAAGATGTCGGTGCGCCAGGGCGAGCGGGTCGAGCCCCTTGAGCCCGGCCAGCCGGTCTCCTTCAAGTGGTCCAGCAAGCGCCCCATCGAGCTGTGCTACGCCCCGCCCCGCTGCGCCTCGCCGCCGGACGCCGGGGCCGAGCAGGTGCTCATCGAGCCCGTCTCGGCCTGCCTCAAGGCGCTGGGCGAGCGGCGGCGCGAGGCCTGCGAGGCCGCAGGCGGCAAGGGCTGCGCGCAGATCGGGCGCCTGGGCGTCTCGGTGGAGGCGCGGGCCGAGGTGCAGACGACGCCGTGGCTGGAGTGCAACCTGTGGTGGATCCTCATCTTGTTGGGGTTGATGCTGGCGGCCTTCATCATCTACGGCATCGTCAGCCCCCACGACTTCCCGAAGGCGGCCATGCTCCAGGTGGCCAACCAGGAGCGGGCCCTGCGGCGCGACCCGGGCCGCCCCCTCTACAGCGTGCCCCACGGGCGCAAGGGCTTCTATCGGTCGGCGACGTGCTGCTTCAGCCCGGAGGGGATTACGGTCAAGCGCAGCAAATCGCACGTCTTGATGTTGAAGGCCGGGCCGGGGTACGCCATCTTGTTGCTGCCCAGGGGCAGCTCGGTGGAGCGCCGCGAACGCAAGTGGTCCAGAGTCGACCCGACGGGCTCGGACAAGGACGCGCTGAACGAGACGCGCGTCGCCGTCAACGAGCTCTATCGAATCAACGGCGGCGAGTTCTACTTCCAGATCACTTCATGAGGCGAGGCGGCGATGTCTGAGCGAGGCAACATGTTGTTGGGCTTGAGGGAGCTTCAGAACCTCCCGCCGACCTTCTTCATCGGCCTGGGGGGCTCGGGCAGCCGGGTGGTCGACACGCTGGCGAGGCGGCTGAGGCGCGAGCCCTCGTGGGAGCGCTTCCGGGGGCTGATCCACTTCGTCGCCATCGACACTGACCAGAGCGATCTGGATCGGATCTCGGAGCGCTGCGAGACGAGCAACATCAGCCTGACGAACAAGCGGCGGCGCATCCAGCTCCTGCGCGGGGAGCTTGAGCACGAGGAGAACGAGCGGGCGGTCTCGTGGATCCACCCGTGGTACGAGTTTCGGGACACGTCGGGCAAGGGGGCCGGGCAGATCCGGCTTGAGTCGCGCTTCTCGCTGCATTGCCAGATCGCGGACGGTCGGCCGGGCAACGTGCGCGGCGTGCTGCACCAGCGCCTGAGTTCGGCGCTGGCGGCGCACAACCCCTCGCGGGACCGGACTCGCCCGGTGCGCTTCTACTTCTACGGCTCGCTGGCCGGGGGGACGGGATCGGGGACCTTCATCACGCTGGCCTACCTGGTCCGGCAGCTGGCCGCGGAGCTTGGGTCGCCCTCGCAGGTCTATGGGACCTACTTCCTGCCCTCGGTGTTCCGGGAGAAGGTCTCGCCCCCGCTGCACTCGAAGATCAACGCCAACGCCTACGCCGCGCTGCTGGAGCTTGAGCGCGTCATGGAGCTGCGCTACGAGGGCACCGGCCCCAACAAGATCGAGCTGGTCTACGACCCGCAGCTGAGCCAGGGCCGCGCGGTCGATCCGAGGGTCGACAAGGTCGATCGGCCGCCCTACGACTGGGTCTACCTGGCCGACCTGCCCGAGGCCATGACCGTCGACCAGATCACGGCGGCGGCCGGCGAGGCGGCCTACTTGCAGCTCTTCAGCCCCATCCTGGCCTTCCAGGAGCGGGAGGGGGACAACTTCGAGCAGCTGCAGTCCGAGCCCAACGAGGGCTTTTTCGCCTTGCAGTACGGGAGCATCGGCGCCTCGGTGCTGGAGCTGCCCAGGGAGCGGCTGGTGCGCTACTTCGCCCGGCGGCAGTGCGTCGAGCTGCTTGACCGCTACGTCGTCGGCAATGCCAAGGCGGAGGACGGCGACGGGGTGGACTGGTCGGACAAGGCCTTCCAGAAGCTCAGCGAGGAGGAGCAGAACCGGCTGATCGACGCGGGCTTCGTGTCCTTCATTGCCCAGCAGGCCGACCTGGAGGCCCACGAGCAGGTGCGGGGGATCTTCACGGAGATCAAGGAGTTGCGCTCGGCGGCGACGAACGTGCTGGACCGCTTCCGCGAGCGGCTCAGGGAGGAGCTGGAGAAGGCCGAGGCGCTCATCGACCTGATGGCGGTGCAGATCGCGACGATCACGCCGGAGAACCCCTCGCTCAACACGGCGCGCACGAACCTGCGGCGCGACTTCCACAGCAGCAAGCAGAAGCTCGACGCCGAGTCGCTGGTGCTCCAGAAGGCCATCCAGTCCGGGCAGTTCCTGACGCGCTTCTTCCGTGACTACAAGGTCTCGCCGCTGCTGCAGCGCTTCTTGCTGCTGCGGGTCAGCGAGCTGGCGCGCAACGAGGGGCTGCGCAGCGAGGACGAGGCGCTGCTGGACTGGTGCTTCATCCCCTACGAGAGCGCCGAGGACGGCGCGCACCTGGCCGGCAAGCCGCTGGAGCGCTCGCTCTACCACGTCGAGGAGCCGACCGTCCGCAAGATGATCAAGGATCGGGAGGACGCGCTGCGGGGCGCCTCGGAGAAGTGGCTGGGCAAGGACAAGGCCTTTTCGGAGGCGGCCTTCGCGGCCCTGGGGCTCTTCAACAAGCTGGAGCGCGACACGAGGGACGC
The DNA here is from genome assembly GCA_005804885.1 of Pseudomonadota bacterium. Taxonomy (GTDB): domain Bacteria; phylum Myxococcota_A; class Bradymonadia; order Bradymonadales; genus SYOX01. Next base: position 9,322 of record SYOX01000380.1, on the reverse strand, counting down.
CCTGCTGATCGACTTCTGGCACCAGATCTCGCGCAGCCTCCAGCATCAGGTCGAAAAGCGCCTGAGCGTCTTCAGGGTCATCGCGCGCAAGGGCCGCAGCCGCACCCGGCACCTGCTGGCCCAGGCCGAGCAGTGCCGCGACAAGGGCCTTGAGGTCCCGGCGGTGGGGGCGCTGCCGGACGAGAACACCACCTTCCACCTCGGCCACGAGGTCTTCCACGACGCGCGCACGGCCACCCGGCAGTGGGACAGCGTCTACCGGCTCCGGGTGCAGGGGGAGGTGAAGCTGGAGCCGCAGGCCGTGCTGGACGCGGTCAACGGGGTGCTGGAGCGCCACAGCGCCTCGCGCACGGCCGACGAGCGCGAGTCCGACACCATCCTGGACGAGATCGCCGACGCGCTCGACGGCCTGAGCCGGGCGAAGATCGCCCCCTTTTTGGCCCACGAGAGCCCGATGAACCTGGCCTCGGGGCTGGAGCTGGAGGCGCGGATCGCCGTCGCGTCCCGGCGCGGCACGCTGGCGACGGCCAGGCTGGCCGATCTGGCCGCGATCCCGGAGGCGGACCTGGAGCCCTACCTGAGGGACAAGCTCGACCGGGTCGCGTCGATGTCGCGCAGCCTGGGGCGCTTTGACGAGGCGGTCATCTCGGGCAGCCGCATCCCGGCCTACCCGCCGCGCTTCTTCGGCATCGAGCAGCGCCTGCTCGAAGGCAATGGGCTCCTCAAGCGCGTCTTCTTGTCCGCCGTCGAGGGCTTCGACGCGCTGGAGGACTGGGAGTCCGGCGACCTGCTCTCCTTCTACCAGGCCACCCTGGGCGTGCCGCTCTACTGCTACCTGGAGCTGCTCCAGCGCCTTGAGCCCGACTACCGCCACGAGCTGACGACCCACCGCAAGCACCCGCTGCACATCGACCACCGCTGGGAGCGCGAGGGCTTCCACGGCGCCCCCGGCCCCGGCCTGCCGAGCCTGCTGTTGAGCGATCGGCGGGCCTGGGAGCAGGCCCGCAAGGACGAGGCGCTCCAGCGCGCCCGCGCCGCCGCAGACGCCCTCCAGGCCGCCTCCGAGGGCTTCGCCCTCAACCTCGCCGCAGGCCACATCGTCGATCAGGGCGGCCTCTTCGCGCTGACCTTCATGGGCCGCTCCAGAGACCTCGACCGCGGCCTGGTGGCCGCCATGGCGGCCTTCGCCGCGCTGGACGAGCCGATCCGGACGACGACGGCGCGGCAGGCCCGCGCCGCCATCGAGGCCAGCCCCGCCGCGCTCGCCGCCGCGCGGGCCGCGCTGGAGAAGATCGAGGGCGCCGCGGCCTGGGATGGCCGCCCAGACGAGGTCGAGGCCGCGCGCACGCTGCTGGCGACGCTGGGCAGGCTCGGCGCGCCCGGACACGGAGGGGCCGCGTGAGCTTCCCGCTCCAGATCATCATCGCCACCGACGACCAGCGCCTGAGGGCCAAGGCGCAGGCCGTCATCAAGCGCCTCGGGACCATCGGCGGCGCCCAGGTGGCCTTCTGGATCGAGCCCAGCGACCACCCCGACTTCCAGGGCCAGCTCCTCGGGCAGATCGACGAGCTGCTCAGCCTGACCTCCGGCCGCACCGAGGGCGGCTGGGCCCAGATCGTGCTCGCCTCCGACGAGCGCCGCCTCGGCGAGGCCGCCGATTGCGTGGAGCGGGCCGACAAGGCCGGCGTCCTGCCGCCGAGGGCCCGCGTGGCGATCGTCCTGGCCGACCGCCTCCAGACCGCCGAGGCCGGCCGCCTCTTCAAGGCCGTCCACCTCGTCCCCCGGCACCTGACCGCCAGCCAGCTGCGCGAGGACGACCGCCTCCAGATCGCCTGTAATATCCTGGGCTTGCTGCTGGATCTTGCCCGCTCGCCCGCCGCCGTCGACGCCTGGAGCCAGTGGGTCGACAGCCACGCCGGCCGCTGGCTGACCCTGGCCCAGGTCACCCGCTTCAACGCCCCCGGCGTCCAGCACCTGCTGGCGCAGCGGCTCGCCGGCCGCGTCACCGCCGAGATGGTCGCCGTCGTCGAGCGCGGCCTCCAGCAGGAGATCGCGCTGAGCCCCGTGCCCCACGCCGCGATCATGAAGGCCGCCCGCGAGGAGAGCGGCCTGCTCGGCCGCGAGATCGCCGAGCGCGTCCTGAAGACCGACGACGACCGCCTCATGCCCCGCGACGACGTGCTGCGCCAGCGCATCAGAGCCGAGGCCGACCGCCTGCCCGAGCGCATGCGGGCCTTCGTCGACGCCCACGGCCGCGCCTCGATGGAGCGCGCCGTCAAGTGGCTCGACGCCCTGGAGCGCGAGATCGACCTGCTCCTTGAGCTGCACGGCTTCGCCGCCATCGCCCCCCTGCTGACCGAGCTCGGCCGCCTGGAGCAGGCCCAGCGGACCACCTTCGAGGAGCTTGGGCTGCACGAGGATCCCGGCGGCGCCTCGCTCTCTCTGGAGGGCCTCGCGCTGCCCGACAACAGCCGCGTGCGGCGCGCCCACGAGGACTTCGAGCGCGAGCTCAACCACGCCGAGCGCTCGGACATGCTCTTTGGCGCCTGGGCGCTGCTCGTCGCCGCCCTGGCCGCAGGCCTGATGGCCCCGCTGGTCGCCCGCGCCGTCACCCCCCTGCCCGCCTCGCCGACGGCCTGGGACGTCTTTCTGGCCGAGCCCAACACCTTCTTCATGCTCGCCGGGCTCGTCGCGCTGATCGTCGCCGGGATCCTGTCCGCGATCCAGGACCTCAAGGCCCGAAAGCGCCTCCATGGGCTCCAGGTGGCCTTCAAGGAGGCCATGGACGCCTACAAGGAGGACTGGGCCGACAAGCTCGGCGACCACATCAGGCACGTCGGCGTCACCCTCCAGCGGCGCATGATCCGCTTCGCCCTCGACGGCATCGAGCGCGAGTCGCGCAGGCTCGGCGCCGTCGCCGCCACCCTGCGCCACCTCTCCGTGCGCTACGACGCCAACCCCCCCGCGCCCCAGGGCACCCACGCCGCCTTCGACGCCGACCTGGTCCTGAGCGCCGACTTCTACCGCGACGCCCAGGGCATCGTCGCCACCGAGGAGCTGCTCAGCCGCTTCGACGAGGCGATGCGCTCGGGCCGCTGGCGCCGGGAGCTGGAGTTCATGGACTCCGAGGCCATCCTGCACCTGAGCAAGGCCCTCTACGGCGCCTTCAGCGAGCAGATCCCCTTTGAGACCCACATGCAGCTGCGCCGCGACGTGGCCGAGCCCACGCGCCAGTGCATCGAGCGCATGGAGGCGGATCTGGCCCGCTACCTGCCGCGCGCCGAGCACGGCGTCCAGCGCTCGCTCGTGATGCCCGAGTCCCTTCGCGGCGAGGCCCCTCGGGAGCTGCCGGCCGCCCTGGCGCGCTACCACGGCGTCAGCGACGTCTTCGTCGCCGCCGCCCGCATCGACGAGGGGGGAGGCTGATGCAGGACCCCAACGACCTGATGATCGACGTTCTGTTGCGCGTCGTGCCGGTGCTGCTGGTCTGGCTGCTTTGCATCCGCTTTGGCCGCGACTGGCTCAAGGCCGGCCACGGCCCCCTGTGGTACGCCGCCTCGTGCGCCGTCATCGGCATCGGCGCCTGGCTCTCCACCGCCGATCGGGAGCGCCTCCTCGTGCGCCTCTACGCCCTGATCATCAAGCGCAGCGTCCTGAACCAGCTCCACCTGGCCCTGGCCCTGCTCATCGCCCTCTTCGTCGCCGGCCGCGTCCTCTTCGGCCTCGGCCGCTGGCTGATGCGCCGACACCTGGAGCGTCGAGGCGAGCGGCTGCCGCCGGTGCCGAAGGTCTTCCTGTGGGCGGGGATCGCGCCGGACGGCTCGCCGCTGGTGAGGTTCCGCACGACGCTCTGGGCGCTGCTGGGGATCAGCCTCGCCGCCGCCACGCTGGCGATCCTGGCCATGGAGCCCGGCCAGGACTATACGCCCTGGACCTTCTCCTACGCCGCGCTGCTGGGCCTGCTGCTGGGGGCCACGCACCCGGCCGAGCCCGTCCGCCACGCCCTGGCCGACCCGCCCGAGGCGGCCCCGGCGCAGGCCGCCCGCGCCGTCGACCTCAGCCGCCTGCACGCCGCCCTGGGCAACCCCGCCCAGATCGAGGTCAGGCCCGCCGTCTCGCCCCAGGCCGCCGATCTGGCCGCGCGCCGATCGCGGCTCGGGCTTGAGCCCTACCCCTTCCAGACCCGGATCTGCGCCGACGGCGACCCGGTCCTGGCGCTCTCCGGCCCCCACGGCTCGGGCCGCACGAGCGGGGCCTTGATGGCCGCCGTGGATCTGGCGCTGGGCTCGGGCCGCACGGCCGCCTTCATCACGCCGACGGCCCAGGACGCCGCCGGCGCCCTGGAGCTGGCCCGCCGCCGCCTGCGCCTCAACCCCGCTGGCGTCGGCCTGATGCTTGAGCGCGGCAGCCGGCTTCAGAACGGCGACCTCTGGTTCGTCGGCCTCGACGAGCTGGAGGCCTTCCTGAACGAGCAGCAGGATCTGGTGCGCCACACCTTCGTCAAGCGCCTGGAGCTGGCCGTCATCGAGGACGTCGAGCAGCTCAGCGGCGTCGGCGTCCCGCGCGCCCGCTTCCTGCTCCACCGCCTGCTGGCCGCCACCGAGGCCGAGCGGGTCCGCCTCGTCGTCACCGGCAACCTGCCCCACGACGTGCTCCTGGACGTCGCCCGGCTGATCACCACCCAGAGCCCCGAGGTCCTGCTGACCTCCGGGGCGCAGAGCCGCGAGGGCGCCCGCTCCCTGCCCGTGCGCCGCTTCGTCGTCGATCCGGGGGTGCTCAAGAGCCCGGAATTGCTCGACATTGCCCGCGACGCCCAGCGGATCATCGAGTCCGACCAGATCGACGGCGAGCTGCTCGGCGATCCCTGGGCCCCCTGGCGCAACGCGCTGGCCCCGGAGGCCTCCCCCGAGGTCGTCCTGGCCCACGTCGGCCCCAGGACCGCCTGGCGCGTCCTGGCCCACCCGCGCTTCTACGCCGCCCGCGAGGGCGCCCAGGGGAGCCCGGAGGGGCCATCCGAGGTGCGCGAGTACCTGATCTTCGACACCGACCCCATGTCCCAGCTCATCCGGCGCGAGTTCGACCAGAGCGGCCGCTGGTGGCCCCAGTGGTACGACACGCGCCGCTTCCCCCGCGTGCTGAGCGCCACGCCCGGCGGCCTCCACACCCCCGCCGGCCTGGAGTACGAGGCCCGCCACCAGCTGCGCGCGGCCCTGGACGAGGCCCCGCAGCAGGTCGCGCGGCTGGAGGCCGTCTACTCCCCGCGCATCGCCGCGGCGGAGCTGTCGGCGATGCGCTCGCGCGGGCTCTCGGCCCGCGTCCAGGGCTGGAAGGTCAACCCCGAGGATCCTGGGCGCCCCGCGCTGGCCGAGCTGGCCCGCACGACCGGGGCCGCCAGCGCCGTCGACGACCTCGAGGCGATGATGGAGCGCAACACGATCGTGCTGCGCGACCCGGCCACCCACTTCACCCACAAGATCCCGAGTGAGATCATCGACTTGCTCTACTTCCCTGACGCGATCGTCAGCCTGCGCGGCCAGCGCTACCGGGTCCAGCACGACCCCCGCGAGCCGCGCGAGCGGCTGCTCAAGAGCGTCGGCAACCAGGATCTGGAGACGGCCCCCATCCGGCGGCTGCGGGTCATCCCGCGCGGCGAGGACATGGTCCCCCACCAGTTCCGCTTCCAGGGGCCGCGTGCGCTGGAGATCTTCCGGGGGCGCGTGGAGCTTCAGGCCGAGCACTGGGGGGTGCGGGACTTCAGCAACCAGCACCGCCGCCGGATGGACGAGAAGCGCGGGCGCGCGCCGCTGACCTTCCGCGTCGTCACCGCCGGGTGGATCGTCTGCACGCCCGGCGCCACCGAGGTCGCGCTGCACACCCTGACCCACGTGCTGCGAGAGCTGCTCGACCACTTCTTCCACGGGGCCTCGAAGGCCATCGGGGTCACCTACGAGGTCGACTTCATGAACCGGGCCGGGCTGGTCTTCTACGACCTGCACCCGCAGGGCCTCGGCTGCCTCAACGACGTCGACGACCGGCAGGATCTGGGCGCCTTGCTGGAGGCGGCCTGGCAGATTTTGTCGGCCTGCGACTGCGAGCGGGCGTGCACGCGCTGCGCCGAGAGCATGACCTGCACGAGCGATCCCCACCAGGACAAGCTCGATCGACACGCCGCGCTGAGCCTGCTCGACGCGCTGCTGCGCGGGCGGCGCTGAGGGGGGGGCGAGGATGGGCGACCCGAGAGTGACCCTTGGCCCGGCCGAGGTGGAGGTGGACAAGGCGATCCTGCTGGGGCGCGGCGGTCGCTTCGCGGTCTTCGCGGGGCGCTTCAAGGGCCGCAACGTGGCGCTCAAGACCGTGGCGGCGGACTGGACCGGGCCGCTTGTGCGCGTCGAGGAGGACCTGTGGGCGGAGTACGAGGCGCTCAAGAAGCTCAACCACCCGCACATCGTCGAGGCGCACGGCACCTGGCGATCGCCCCAGGATCACCAGCTCCACCTCGTCCTTGAGCGCCTCGACGTGGTCGAGGGGCAGGTGCAGGGCCGCGACACGATCCAGTCGCTGGCCGACAACATCCGGGTCTGCCAGCAGAAGCACCAGTACCAGCACGCCCGGGACTGGGACGAGGCCACCCGGCACATCTTCGCCCAGCTCTTCGACGCCCTGGATCACGCCCACCGGCCCCAGTTCTTCCACAACGACCTGAAGCCGGACAACATCTTCGTGCAGTTCATCGACGGGGAGCTGCGCGTCAAGCTGTGCGACTTCGACGCCGCCGGCGCCCACAACGAGCGCGGCCGACACGAGTACAGGGCCCCCGAGCGCTTCGACGTCCAGCCCTCGACCGCCGCCAGCGAGGTCTACAGCCTCGGGGTGCTGATCTACCACACGCTGACCGGCACCCTGCCCTACCCCGAGCAGGACGTCGCCGCGGCCCGCAACGCCCGGGCCACCCCCGTCGACAAGCTCACCGGCGAGCGCCAGCGGGCCGCGTGGCGCTACATCCGCAACTTCCCCGAGGTCGCCTCCGCGCTGCCCTGGATGATGGCCCTGGAGCCCGACAAGCGGCCCACGCTGCGGGGATCGCTGACCATGCTGGGCCTCGACGGCGTGGAGGTCGAGCAGAGCGCCTCGGGCCTGCAATGGCCCTACGCCGCCGCCGCGGTCGTGGCCCTGTTGCTGCTGGCCGCGCTGGTCTGGCCGCTGGACGACAACCGCCTCTCGCAGGCCGCCCTCGGGCGCCAGTCCCAGCAATCGTGCCAGTTCAACCTCAAGGGCCACGTCGAGGCCTTCTGCGGCGGCCCCTCCCGGCCCGCCGACTGCGAGGCGACCATCTGGGGGCTGTCGCGCGAGGGCATGTGCAGCACCCGCTACCGAGAGCTGGCCCGCTGCAACAGCGGCCCCTGAGCCACCCCGAGGAGTTGATGAACGTCAGGCCCGCGCTCAAACCCTTGATGATCTTCCTGCTGATCCTCTTCGCGGGCGTCGGCGTCGCGCGCGGCTGGATGACCGCCCAGCGCGCCTACGAGATCAAGGCCGGCCTGCCCATCGACCCGCCCGCCGCCTGCCTGGCCGACGACGACTCCGGCGACGACGCCTGCAAGGAGACCCTCAGCGGCCCCTACAGCGCCCTGCCCATCGTCCAGTTGCCCGTCGCCACGGTCGGCCTGGCCGCCCACCTCGTCGCCTTCTTCTGCGCGCTGGCGCTGGCGCTGGCCCTGGCCCTGGGGCGCCGCCGCGAGCAGCTCTGGGCCACGGCCGCGCTCGGCGCCGCCGCCGCCGTCGCCGGCCTCGGCAGCGCCGTCTACCTCAGCGTCGCGCTGGCTCTGTGGACCTGGTGCTCCCTCTGCATGCACATGCACCTGATGACGCTCCTGCTGCTGCTGACCCTCGGCGCCTTCCTCCTGCTCGACCGCCGCCCGCGCCGCCCCTCCCCCTCCCGCCGCCCGTGGCTCGAAGCGGCCGCCTGCGCCCTGATCGCCACCTCGGCCTGGGTCGGCGCCGCCTTTGGCCTCGATCTGTCCTTCTTCACGCGCTACGAGGCCGCCTCCAACCTCCACAAGCAGCTCACCCCCGACTACAACGCGCTGATCCAGGCCTGCCGGTCCGGCGCCTGCGTCAAGCCCCTCGTCTTTGACCGCGACGACCTGCCCGACGGCGAGTCCTCCCTCATCCTGAGCGACTCCGAGGGCCCCGTCCTCGTCGAGATGCTCGACCTCTCCTGCCCGCACTGCGCCCGCTACCACACCGAGTTCCTGGCGCAGTGGTACAAGTCCTTGATCAAAGACAAGAAAGTCGGACTCAGGGTGGTCCTGTGGCCCTCCGGCCAGGCCTGCAACGAGGCCGTCACCCGCTTCCGCCCGGCCTCCTGCGAGGCCAACAACGCGCTCTTGTGCGCCTACCACGAGGCCCCGAAGGGCAAGGCCGCGGAGAAGGCGCTGGCCTACATGGAGGCCGAGTTCAGCCTCCCCACCCGGCAGGCCCCCTTCCCCGGCGGCCGCGAGGCGTGGCTGCGCGAGAACGTCTCCGCGGACGCCGCGCGCTGCTTCACCCGCGAGCTGGACAAGGGCACGAAGGGTCGCCTGCGCAAGCACGTCCGCGCCCAGCAGCGCCTGAGGGAGGAGGCCCGCAAGCGCGAGGGCTGCAAGCAGTCGCCCCAGGCCTGGTGGTGCTTCTCCGAGACGCCCTCCTTCGCGGTCTTCGCCGACAAGAAGCCCAGGGGGTCCGTCGACAACGCCGATCGGGTCAAGGAGGCCGCCGCCTCCGTCGATCGCCAGCGCCTGCTGGACCTGCGCGACTGCCTCAAGCCCTGACTCTGTCGGTCAGCGGCGGGGCGGCCTTGCGGTGGATCGGGGCAGGAAGGTAATCTTGGCGAGGCGGGTTCCAGAGCGAACCGACACCCGCTCCTCTGGAGGGGCTCCGTGGCAAGCCGCAACAGCATCATCCAGCTCTTCTTGCTCCTCATGGTCGCCTGCGTGTGCGTCCTCTTTTTGCTGATCTGCATCGGGCCGCGCTGCGGCGACGGCGAGTGCAACGGCGAGGAGACCTACGCGGATTGCCCGATGGACTGCCCGAAGCCGCCGCAGCCGGCGGTGGCCGACAACGCGCGCTGCGGCGACGGGAGCTGCGAGGCCCCCGAGGACGCCGCGAGCTGCCCCGCCGACTGCAAAGGCGACGGCGACTCTGACGACGATGAAGAACCCGACGGCGACGAGCCGGAGCCTCCGGCGGCGGCGGGCAAGGGCGACCCTGAACCCGAAGGCTCGCCCACGGGCGGCGTCGGCGCCCAGGGCGGCGGCGGGGGCGGGGGCGGCGGCGCGGGGGC
>SYOX01000379.1 GCA_005804885.1 Pseudomonadota bacterium | reverse complement strand
GGGGCCTGGGAGGGCGCGGCGGCGCTGGGCGGCGCGTCGGAGGCGGCGGCTGGCGCGGGGGCCGCCGCGGGCTCGGGGAGATCCTCCTCGGCGTCGAGGGGCGGCGCGGCGGGCTTGTTGTCGTCGCTCATGGGCTCTCGTGCTCCGCGGTGGGGGACATGCGCCTGGGCGCTCCTTGTGGTGGACAACGCGCGCTGCGGGTTCATTTCCGGCGGGAGAGTGTGGAGCGCCTAGCTTCCGCGACAGGGGTTCGTGCGCACCCCCATGAGCGACACAGACCCGGGCGCCGCGCGTTGTCCGGACGTCGAGTCCGTCCTTGTCGGGGGTCCTTCGTCAGATGTGGACCCGTACGACGCGCCGTCTGACAATCGGGGTTGGCGACATAAGCTGTGCCTTCCCCTGCCAGTGGGCGTGACGGGCGCTCTCCGACTCGTATCGAACCCCAGAGCGACGGTCCCGACCGGGACCGGACGTGCGTGGCTTCCTTGGTGTCGCGGCGGTGAAGTCTACTGACCCGCCGCGGAAGCATGGCTACCACAGCTTTATGATCGACTCGACTTGCCTGTCAACGCTGGTGAGCGACTGGCCGCCCTCGCGGCCCTGGGCGCGGCGGAAGAGCTCGGAGTCGGCGAAGGCCTTCATGGCGGCCAGCCTGCCGGGCAGGCGAGGGTCGCGCTCGGTCAGGCGCGCCATGAGGCTGCCGCGGGGGTTCTCTTCGGCTTCGTCGAGGATGTTGTTGATGTCAATGGGGTTTTCGAGGGCGCCAGGGGCGCGGCGCTTGATCAGGGCGCGGGCGGCGACGTGGAGATCCTTGCAGGCGAGCATGCCGGCGCGATCGGCGGTCAGGTCGCCGAGCTTGAGCCAGGCCCCGATGGCAAAGCGGGCGGGCTTGACGATCCAGCCCATGAAGGCGTCGTCGAAGCGCTCCAGCGCGAAGGCGGTGGTCAAGAAGAGGGCGTGATCGTTCTGGATGTGCCCGAGGAGACGGCCGAGGACGAAGGAGAGCTCGTCGTCTTCGAGGGTGTCGAGCAGGCTGCGATCGATCAGGACAAAGGGCTCTCGCTCGATGGAGAGGGCCAGGGCGCCGAGGTCCCCGGCCTCGTCGGTGAGGTAGAGCGGCGGGGGCGACATGGAGAGGGAGGCGGCGAGTTTTTCGAAGCGGCGGGCGAGCCTGGGCTCGTGTTGATCGTCGGCGCGGCGGGCGCCGCCGAGGATGCGCTCGCGCAGGCGCTCGACGTCGAGCTTGTGGCTGGCCTCCAGGGCGAGCTTGACGGGCCGGGCGCGCTCCAGCGTGCGCAGGACGCGGGCGTCGCGGCCGAAGGCGTAGGGTGCGGTGGTGGAGTCGGTCGGCGCGCCGCCGCCCACTCTGCGCTTGTCTTGAATGTACCGCTGAAAATCAAACTCCATCGGCGCCTCTGTCTGCTTCAGGTTGATGGACACAGCCTATCAACGGCCCGGCTTTGCTGCAACGTCCCGCCGCTGGGTCAGCGGTCGGGGAGCAGGGGCGCGAGGCCGTCGCGGAAGGAGGGGTACTTGAGGGCGAAGCCGGGCAGGGCCTTGATCGCGGCGTTGTCGTAGCGGTTGCTGGTGGCCCAGAAGCTCGCGGCGGTGGGGTTCTGTCGGGCGTAATCGTCCATGGAGATGGGCTCCGGGGGGGAGACGCCGAGTCGCTCGCAGGCCCAGGCGACGAGCTCCTTGATCTGGAAGGGGTGGTCATCATTGAGTAAATAGGCTCTGCCGCCCTGCCCTGCGGCGAGCAGCACCTCGACGCCCATGGCGACGTCGTCGCGATGGACGCGGCCGCCCCACTTGTGGCCGCCGTCGACGAGGGGGAAGGCGCCGGCCCTGATGCGCTCCAGGGGGTCGCGACCGGGGCCGTAGATGCCGGGGAGCCTGAGGTTCATCGTGCGGGCGCCGCGGGCGGCGCCGGCCTCGAAGATGGCGCGCTCCAGGTCGAGGCGCCGTCGGCCGCGCGCGGTGGGCGGGTCGGGGGGGGTGTCGGCGGTGACGACGCCGCCGTCGGAGTCGCCGTAGACGGAGGTGGCGCTCAGGGCGACGATGGCGCGCAGGTCGATGTCGGCCATGGCGTCGAGGAGCTCGCGGACGGGGGCGGCGACGTCCCCCTGATCATCGGCGATGGCGTGGACGGTGTAGACGAGGTCGACGGGGCCGCGGGTGAGCGCCTCGGGCCAGGCCGGCGCGCCCTGCCCTGCGGTCCAGGCCAGGGGGGAAGCGCCGGCCTGCTCGATGGCGGCGCGGCTGGCGTCGAGGTCGCGGGCGGTGGCGAAGAGGCGCGCGCCGCGCGCCCTGAGGCGGCGGATGATCTCAAGGCCGCAGTAGCCGGCGCCGACGACGAGGACGTCGGGGGATGGAGCGCCCGTGTGAGGCGCGATGGGGCCGTCCTTGTGGGCTGGCGCGCCCTCGCGGGGGGTGGGGTGTGAGGGCGGCTCAATGGGCGGGTGTTCAGAAGACATAGCGGGTGGTCACGAGGAGCTGGAGGGCGTCGGGGGCGCCGGGTGAGGGTTCGCCGCGGGCGTCGCCGAGGCCGCGCAGGTCGGGATCGAGCTGGGCGCTCAGGAGGCTTTCGAAGCCGAGGGTGAGGCCCTCGAAGGCGCAGAGCGCGCTGGAGAGGCCGACGCCGAGGATGTTGGTGCCCAGGAGGTCGGGGTTGAAGGCGTCGAGGGTGGCGTCGGCGCCGATCATGACGCCGTCCAGGCGGATCTGTCCTTGTCCTGGGGTGTCGGCGCGGCCGAACTGGAGGCCGGCGCGCAGGCCGAGGGCCTGATCGCGGCCGGGTCCGGCGGCGCCGAGGTTGAGGGCGATCTGGAGGTCGAGGATCAGGGGGGTGTCGTCGCGCTGGCCGAGGGTGAAGGCGGCCTTGAGGGTCAGGACATCGAACTCGCTGGCGAGGCCGTCGACGATGAGCCGGCGGGTGAGCTCGGCCTGGGGGTCGTCGGCGTCGGAGGGGGTGGTGTTGGCGGTGAAGCCGGCGGGTCGGGCGCCGACCTTGAGGTCGCCGCGGGCGATGGCGCGGCCGAGGCGCTGGTTGCCGAAGAGGTGGAAGGCCCCCAGGTCCAGGGAGAGGGCCGCGCCGTCGAGGTCGAGGTCGAGGCCGAGGGCGGCGCCGAGGAGCCAGACGTTGTCGGCGGGCTCGGGGTCGCCGGAGAAGAGGCAGGCGGCGCCGAGGTTGAAGCGCAGGCGAGCCAGCAGGGCGTCGGGGTCGGCGTCGGGGCGGTAGTCGAGCCAGACGCCGGGCAGCGCGACGTCCTCGTCCCAGACGAGGGAGAAGGCGCTCCAGGGGGTGCGGCGCTGTCCGGCGACGAGGCGCAGCTCAGGCAGGGGCGCGGGGGCGATGGACAGGGAGGCGACGTCGAGGTGGACGGGCTGGGCGTTGCCGAAGCGGCCGAAGTCGGCCCAGGGGGTGCTGGGGGCGGCGGGATCGCCGCTGCGCAGGCCGAGGGTGGCCTCGATGAGGTCGCCGGGCGCCCGGGCGGTGATCCCGAGCCGGAAGGCGATCTCAAGGCCGCTGGCCAGGAGGTCGGCCTGCTGGCCCTGGTTCACGATGACGCCTCGGTGGCGAAGGCCGACCTCGCCTTCCGGGCTGACCTGGGCCGAGGCGCTGGCGCAGGAGAGCGCGGCGGCGGCCAGGAGGAGCATCGACGGCAAGGCGCGGGAGGGGATCGAGGTCATTCGCTCATCCGATGGCCGGTCCACGGGCGATTTCGCCAGCAAGATCCGTGGGTTGGGAGCGTCATGGGCAGGCTCATGTCAGGGTGTCGGAGGGCGAGCCGTTGACGCTGGCGATGAGGGCGAGCATGGGGTCGGGGCTCTGGAGTCGGAAGTCGACGAGATCTTCGGGGTCGAGGAACTCGGGCATGTAGGGGAGGAGCTCGCAGGGGGGCAGGGCGACGGGGATCAGGGGGATGCGGCGTTGGTGGAGGATCTGGAGGAGCTCGTCGGTGGCGGGGTCCTCCCAGGGGCCGGAGGAATCCTTGCCGATGACGACGGCGGCGGCCTTGATGGTGTCCAGGCGGGGGTCGAGGACGCCGCCCTGGAGGGGGGTGCGGCCCTGCCATGCGTCGATCCAGGGCAGGAGGCCCTGCTCTTCGAGCCACTCGCCGACCTTGAGGACGGCGGGGCGGTCGGAGGGGAGGTGGACGAGCAGGACGTCGTAATCGCCGACCTGCCGCTTGCCCATGAGCTTGAGGGCGGCGATGTGGCGCGCCTTGCGGCCCTCGGCGGCGCGATCGAGCTCGCTGGCGATGGAGGGCGCGTCGCCCGGGAGGGGGTCGAGGGGGTCGAGGAGGGAGACGCGGGTGTCGCAGACGCAGCAGCTCAAGGCGTCGAAGCCGCGGGCCAGGCGTCGGTCGACCTGGAGCGGGGCGACGGGGGTCTGGCACCCGGCGCAGACAAAACCGCAGGCGCGGCGGGCACTTCGGGCGACGCGATGCAGGTGGCTCATGAGGGCGTCTTCGAAGTAGCGGCGCGTCTGTCGGCCTGCGGCGCCGTCGAAGGAGAGGCGAAGGGCGCCGCTCTCCAGGTCGCCGCCGCGCAGGGCGATCTGGCAAAGGCCGCCGGTGCTGGCGTCCCAGGAGGCGCCGTGTCGCCACAGGGATCGGAGGGTGAAGACGCCGCTGAGCGAGAGCCGGACGACGAGGGCGCTGAAGATGCGCAGGGCGGGGCCTTCGAAGCCGACGCGGGAGAGGCCGACGGGGTCGGGGGCGTCGGGGGCGGATCGCGTGACGCGGTCGGGGACGATGAGCCTGGGCAGGCCCTTGTCGTCGAGGTAGAGGGCGCGGTCCTCGCGCAGCAGGTGGAGGGCGCTGGAGAGGCCGAGGAGGTTGCGGTGGCGGGGCTCGATGGCGTCGAGGAAGCCTTCGAGGGGGCGGTCGAGGTCGCGCAGGGGCAGGCACCCGCCGCCCTCGGGGTCCTGGGTGGCGGACTTGACGAGGCGCAGCGCGATCTGTTCGAGCAGGTCGGGGCGCAGCAGGACGAGGCCGCCGAAGTCGAGGCGTCGGAGGTGGAGTTGGAGCTCGGCGGCGATGAGCCAGCGCTGGAAGCTGGCGCGATCGGCCTGCTGGGAGTGCTCGGCGAAGGTGCGGAAGAGGCGCGCCTCGGTGTCGATGACGCGGCCGCGTTGGACCTCGGCGGCGAGGAGGCTCTGGAGTTGTCGGAAGGTTCGTGCTTCCATGGCGCGCTCTCTGGATGGTCCTGGGGCACATTACCCGAGGGTCGAGGAGAAGACAAAGCGGGAGCGGGGCATGTTGCGCAGAGGATTCGGCGAGTCAGGGCTTGAGGTGTCGGCGCTGGGCTTCGGGGCCGGTCACATCGGCGATCCGGGGATGGGCGAGGGGCAGGTCGAGGGGCTGCTGGGCGAGGCGCTGGACCTGGGTATCACGCTTATTGATACGGCGCGGTCCTATGGGGAGTCGGAGGCGCGGATAGGGCGACACCTTGGGGGGAGGCGCGCGGAGTTCGTGCTGTCGACGAAGGTGGGCTACGGGATCGAGGGCTTCGAGGACTGGACCGGGGGCTGCGTCAGCGCGGGGATCGAGGCGGCGCTGGCGCGCTTGCGGACGGACTGGATCGACGTGGTGCACCTGCACTCGTGCCCGCTGTCGGTGCTGGAGCGAGGCGACGTGATCGAGGCGCTGGAGCGCGCCCGGGAGCGGGGTCAGATCCGGGTGGCGGCCTATTCGGGCGAGGGGGAGGCGCTCGACTGGGCGGTGGGCTGCGGGGCCTTCGGGGGGGTGCAGCTCTCGGTCAACGTGTGCGATCAGGGCGCGATGGGCGGGCTGCTGGGGCGAGCGGGAGCCGCCGGGGTGGGGGTGATCGCCAAGCGGCCGCTGGCCAACGCGCCGTGGCGCTTTGCGGCCAGGCCCGAGGCGGACGACCTCGCGATCTACTGGGAGCGCTTTGAGGCGCTGGGGCTGGATCGGGGCGGGGAGGCGTGGGGGGAGGTGGCGCTGCGTTTTTCGGCCTTCGCGCCGGGGGTGTGCTCGGCGATCGTGGGGACGTCGAGCCGGTCGAGGCTGGCGATGCACGCGCGGGCCGTCGAGGCCGGGGCGCTGGAGGTCGAGGCGGTCGAGGCGATCCGGGCGGCGTGGCGGGCTGCGGGCGGGGGCTGGGCGGGGGTGATCTGACTCCACCCCTGTGCCGCAGGGGTCGACTTCGTTGATGTGATCTGCACGATGGCGGCCCACCCGGGCTCCCTCGGCAGCCCCAAGGGGCCACCATCGTCGCCCGGGCCTATAGATCGTGCCGACGGCGTCTCGCCCCTGCGGGGCTGGCGACAGGAAGTCAACCTTCAAGCGGCAGACCCTCTCGAGGGCGTTCGATGTCTGCCTGCGAGCCCCTGAAGTTCTTCTCTGAGCCCGAGCAGGCGACGTGAAGAGGTTGTCAACCCCACCGACCAGCGCGTTTGCGTCCCTGCGTCATGACCAAACCGCTGGATCGGCTGCGCTCAGCATTCCTGGTTGGTTCGACGTGCGAGGCCTGACGAGCAGCAGCGGTTGACACCTGGGGTCAAGGCTCAAAGGCGCCGTATTCCGCAGTCCGTCCTTCGTATCACCCGCCGGCTTCGCGACCCTCAAGGGCTCGTACGGCGACCCACTTATGCTGGGTTGGATCGGCGACGAGCGTCTGGGGCAAGGGCCCGTCGAAGAGCCATTTCTGGCCCTCGTGCTTGAGGCGCATCACCAGGGGGGCGTTGTCGTCGCTGGCCACGAGGGTCATGGCCTGATGGGGGTATTGCTCCGGGGGCCAGCTGCTGGCCACCATCAACCGAATGAGCCTGTCCGCGGTGGGCCCCTGCGACATCTTCCCCCTCTCCCACTTCGAGACCGACTCAGGGGTGACCCCCATGTGACGGGCCAGCTCAACGCCACTCCAGCCCATCACGGAGCGCAGCCAACGGATCTCCGCGTTGTCGAGCCTGCCGCCCTTGTTGACCAGAGCCCTGGTGACAAGCTCGATCAGCGCGCCGTGGTGTGGGATCTCGACCTCGAACTCACCGCAATCCCCACAACGTCGTACCCGCACTGCGACGAGCGTGACGCGACGCAAGCCCACCATGGGCATGTTCTCGAGCGCCTCGGTCGTTGTCTCGGAGCCACAAACGATGCACTTCATCGCCTCTTCCTCCACGCTGTAATGGTGACGAGCAGTTGTTCATTGCGAAAAGAGACCACCGCCCAGACGTCCGCACAAAAGAAGCGGTAGCGCCACTGGCCACCCTCCCACTCCGCAGGCTCGGTGCCACTTCGCAGAGCGCGCTCGATGTCGGCCTCGCTCAGTCCGTCCTTGGCCATCTCTCGTCGAGCGTGACCCGTGTAGCTTACTGTCCCGTTCTCAAGGATGTCTCTGGCCAGGCGGCTCGCTGACACAGGGTCAAGCGGTTCATCCAGCATAAGAGCACTCTCATCATGGGTTGAAGTTACTTCAAGACCAGAAGATAGCCCTGCGCTAGAACTTAACAAAAGGCAAGGGGTTCAGCGAGCACTCTTTGAGGCAGGCTCGAAAGTCGAAGGGGTGATCTGATCGGGCATCGAGGGGCGGGGCGGCGCGCCCGGCCTTGATTGTGCTTGAAGTGTGTGCAGACGTGCCGCAAAATGCCCTTGGATCTTCAATGCTTCCACGGATGGGGGGTGCTCTTGGCCGAGGTCGACGCGAACACTTTGCTCTCCGAGTTGAGGGACATCCTGCACGACGAGCCCTGCACGAGGTCCTGGGAGGCGCTCAAGGCCAGCCTGCTCAGGGCGCTGGTCGAGGGCGGGGACGTGGGGAAGGTGGCGGAGGATTACGTGCGGGGGAACATCGGGGCGCTGTGGCCGGAGCAGTACGGGCCGCTGCTGGAGATGTGGCTGCTGTGCGTCGGCGAGGAGGGCCGCGAGGCGCACCGGGAGCGCAAGGAGAGGGCGCTGGGGGTCAAGCTCGCCCATCGGATCAACCGCCGCGTGCTGTCTTCGGGACGGTGAAGGGGGGCTCGATGGGCGCAGAGAGGTTCTGGTCCCTGGAGCCGGACGTGGTCTTCTTGAACCACGGCTCCTTCGGGGCGTGTCCGCGCCCGGTTCAGGCGCACCAGTCGATGTTGAGGGCGCGGATCGAGGCCGAGCCGGTGCGCTTCTTCACCCGCGAGCTCGTGCCCGCGCTGGACGAGGCCCGAGCGAGGCTGGGGGCCTTCCTGGGGGCCGATCCCGAGGGGCTGGTCTTCGTCTCCAACGCCACCGAGGGGGTCAACGCGGCGCTGGGGTCGTGGCCGCTGTCTCCGGGCGACGAGATCCTGGTCACCGACCACGGCTACGGGGCGTGCAACAACGCGGCGGCCTTCCTCGCCGAGCGCGCAGGGGCGCGGGTCATCCGCGCCGCCCTGCCCTTCCCGATCCGCGACGAGGGCGCGGCGGTCGACGCCTTGATGTCGGCGGTGACGGCGCGCACGCGGCTGGCGCTCATCGATCACGTCACGAGCCCGACGGCGCTGGTGCTGCCGATCGAGCGCATCATCAAGGCGATGGCCGAGCGCGGCGTGGAGGTGATCGTCGACGGGGCGCACGGCCCGGGCATGTGCCCGCTGGCGCTGGACGCGCTGGGCGCGGCCTTCTACACGGGCAACTGCCACAAGTGGGTCTGCGCGCCCAAGGGTGCGGCCTTCCTCCACATCCGCGAGGATCTGCGGCGGCAGGCTCGCCCCACCACGATCAGCCACGGGGCGCGGCTCGACGAGCGCTCCCGGCCTCGGCTGCGCCACGAGTTCGACTGGCCGGGGACGCGCGATCCGACGCCGTGGCTGTGCATCGCGGCGGCGCTGGACGCGGTCGGCGCCCAGCGGCCCGGCGGCTGGTCGGAGATCATGACCGAGAACCGGGACAAGGCGCTGGCGGCCCGCGCGATCCTCTGCGAGGCGCTCGGCCTGGAGGCGCCCGCGCCGGCCTCGATGGTCGGCGCCATGTCCGCCGTGGTGCTGCCCCGAGGGGCGGCCTTCGTGCTGGACTCGGTCCACAGCGCCGATCCCCTCCACGACCGCCTCTTTGACAACCACCGCGTCGAGGTCCCCGTCATCCCCTGGCCCTCGCCTGGGCATCGGGTCCTGCGCGTGTCGGCCCACCTCTACAACCACGAGGGGGAGTACCGGCTGCTGGCCGAGCGGGTCATCGCGGAAGGCGGGCTGGAGGGCCGGTGAGGCGAGCGCGCCGATGGGCCTGGCGCCCATCTGGCCAAGGGATCGACCTCGCCAGCCCCACCCCTCAAGGCGACCGGCGCTCTTGAGGTGGGCGTTGACGATCGCCGCGAAAGGCGGTAGCAGAGGATGATCCGGGTGCTGCGGGAGGAGGAAGCGATGAAGGTCTTGATCGCGGACAAGGTGCCGGAGCGCTCCCACATGACGCTCCGCGCTCAGGGCTGCGAGGTGATCTACGAGCCTGGGCTGGAGGGCGATGCGCTGGGCGCGGCGCTGGAGCGGACCCAGGCCGAGGTGTTGATCGTGAGGTCGACGAAGGTGGGCGCGGGGCTGCTGGCGCGCAGCGCGCAGCTCGGGCTCATCGTGAGGGCGGGGGCCGGGACGAACACGATCGCGGTGGCCGAGGCCGCCGATCGGGGCATCTTCGTGGCGAACTGCCCTGGGCGCAATGCGGCGGCGGTGGCTGAGCTGGCCTTCGGGCTGATGCTCGCCGCAGATCGACAGATCCCCAACAATGTCATGGACTTGCGAGCTGGCCGATGGGACAAGAAGCGCTACGGTGAGGCGCGCGGGCTCAAGGGTCGGACGCTTGGGCTGCTGGGGCTGGGCGACATCGGCCAGGCGATGATCCCGCGCGCGCTCGGCTTCGGGCTCAAGGTGGTGGCGTGGAGCCGGTCGCTGAAGGCGGAGCAGGCCGAGGCGCTGGGGGTGGAGGCGCTGGGCAGCCCGATCGAGGTGGCCGCGCGCGCCGACGTGCTGTCGGTGCATGTGGCGCTGACGGAGGCGACGCGGGGCTTCATCGGAGAGGCGATCTTCGGGGCGATGCGTCCGGGTTCGATCTTCATCAACACGTCGCGCGGCGAGGTGGTGGACGAGGTGAGCTTGCTGGCGGCGGTGCGGGGCAAGGGGATCCGGTGCGGCCTGGACGTCTATCAGGACGAGCCGAGCGGCAGCCAGGGGGCCTTCGAGACGGCGCTGGCCAAGGAGCCGCTGGTCTTCGGGACGCACCACATCGGGGCCTCGACGGATCAGGCCGAGGAGTCGGTGGCCGAGGAGGCCGCGCGGATCGTGCTCTCGTTCAAGGCGCGCGGGGAAGTGCCCAACTGCGTCAACCTGTGCACCCAGTCTCCGGCCACGCACGTGCTCGTGGTGCGCCACCGGGACGAGGTCGGGGTGCTGGCCGGGGTCTTCGACGTGCTGCGGACGGCCTCGATCAACGTGCAGGAGATGGAGAACGTCATCTTTGACGGCGCGCGCGCCGCGGTGGCGAGGGTGCGCCTTGAGAGCGCCCCGGACGCCGAGACGCTGTCGAGGATCGAGAGAGCCCCGCACGTCCTGGCCGTGGGCCTGTTGCGTATCAATTCGAACGGTTGAAGGGAGATCCATGAGCATCCAGCGCGTCCACAACTTCAACCCAGGCCCCGGCGCCTTGCCCCTGTCGGTCCTCGAAGAGGCCGCCCGCGACCTGGTCTGTCACCCGGACTCCGGGATGTCGATCATGGAGATGAGCCACCGCTCGGACGAGTGGATCGCGCGGCAGGACGCGCTGACGGCGTCGCTGCGCCGGGTGCTGGGGGTGCCGGAGGACATGGACATCCTGTACCTGCAGGGTGGGGCGTCGCTCCAGTTCGCGATGGTGCCGCTGAACCTGCTGGCCAAGGGAGAGGCCGCGGACTTCGTGGTGACGGGGACGTGGGCGGTCAACGCGGTCAAGGAGGCGCGCAAGGTGGGGCGCGTGGCCTTTGAGGCGGCCTCCAGCGCCGCGACGGGCTTTGACAGGATCCCGGAGGGGCTCTCGCTCAACGCGGAGAGCCGATACCTGCATTACACGTCCAACAACACGATCTTCGGCACGGCCTTCTCGGCGCCGCCCGATGGGGGAGGGAAGCCGCTGGTCTGCGACGCCTCGTCGGACATCTTGAGCAAGCCCTTCGACTTTGGCGGGCACGATCTGGTCTACGCCGGGGCGCAGAAGAACATGGGGCCGGCCGGGGTGACGATCGTCTTCGTGCGTCGGGGGTTGCTGGGGCGAGTCGGCGCGGACGTGCCGACGATGCTGGCCTACAAGACACACGCGGAGAAGGACTCGGCCTACAACACGCCGCCGGTGTGGTCGATGTACATCGTCGGCCTCGTGCTCGGGTGGGTCGAGGCGCAGGGCGGCCTGGAGGCCATCGAGGCGCTCAACAAGGCCAAGGCTGCGCTGATCTACGACGCCATCGACGCGTCGGGCGGCTTCTTTGTGGGGACCGTCCAGCGGGGGAGCCGGAGCCGGATGAACGTCACCTTCCGGCTGGGATCGGAGGAGCTGGAGGAGCTTTTCCTGTCCGAGGCGGGCGAGGCTGGCTTCGCGGGGCTCAGGGGGCATCGGAGCGTGGGGGGGTGCAGGGCGTCGCTCTACAACGCGCTGCCCATGGAGAGCGCGCGGGCGCTGGTGGATTTCATGGGTGACTTTCGCAGGCGGCGCGGCTGATCGGGGCAGGTCGTCGACGCGGCCCGTGCAAGAAGACAAAGAGGAGCGTGAGGATCATGAGCGACAGGCGATTCGACAGCTTTGAGGAGTTCTGGCCCTTCTACGTGCTGGAGCACACCAAGCCCGAGACCCAGGCGCTGCACGTGGCCGGGACGGCGCTGGGGTTGACGGCGGCGGCGGCGGCGGTGGCGACGCGCAATGGTTGGCTGGTGCCGCTGGGGCTGGCGGCGGCCTACGGGGCGGCGTGGTACAGCCATTATCGGATCGAGAACAACCGCCCGGCATCCTTCAAGTACCCGGTCTACAGCTTCCTGGCGGACTTCAAGATGGTCGGGCGCGTCGTGCAGGGTCGGATGAGCGACGAGGTCCGCGCCGCGCAGGCGCTGGCGAACCAGGCGCGGACGATCGAGATGTCCTGAGCGTCGACGGCCTGGCTCGGTGATCTGCGGGTCGGTCGCCTCGGCGGCGCCGCCGCCGTCGAGGTCGCGCGCCAGCCTGGGCGCGACGCGCCGACTTTCGCTTGAAAATCGAACAATATAAAACGCTTACAGATCTACACCGCCATCCTTGCGCCGTCCATGGCAGGTGCGGCGGATCGCCCCCGATGCGACCTCGCGTCAGGGGTCGGTCGTCGTGTCAGGGTTCGGTCGTGTCGCGTCGTACGGAACCACGTTTGAACCCCTGTCATCTTGGGCATCCAGGTGGCCCAACATGTAAGTGGCTTGAGCGTGGTTCCGTATCAGGGGTTGGTCGTCGTTTCGTCCTCGCCTGCCTTCGCGATGAGGTCGAGTCGCCGGGCGATCTCGGCCTCCAGGGAGGGTCGAGGCGAGGGGGGCGGCAGGGCGCGGCGCGCGGCCCAGGCGGCGAGGCCGCCGGTGAGGGTGCCGAGGAGGAAGGAGGTCAGGGAGAGGGCGTTGATGTCGTCCACGTCGCGGGTGGGGGCAAGCGCCCAGAGGAGCGCGGCGAGGGTGCCGGCGACCAGTCCGTAGGCGAGGCCTGGGGCGAGCGCGCGGAGTGTGGTGTTCTGTTGCCCGTCGGTGCGCCAGCGCCAGGCGAGGCGCAGCGCGACGAAGGCGGCGATCATGGCGTGGATGGAGAAGGCGAGCGTGCGGTGGCCGTCGAGGTAGGCGCGCTGGAGGCTGGCCTCGAGCTGGGGTTGGGCGGCCAGGGCGCGCGGCAACAGGGTCAAGAGGGCGAGGGCGGCCAGGGCGGCGCGGGGTCTTGGGTGGGTGCTGGGCAAGGCGGCGTCGTGGTCGTGGAGGTGATCAGGGGACGGCCAGGAGGTTGCCGAAGGCGCCGGCTCGGCCGCTGGCGCCCGCGCCGTTGTTGAGGTTGCTGGAGTTGCCGCCGGAGCCGCCGGAGCCGCTGGTGGTGACGTTGGCGGGCAGGTCGAAGGTGTTCAAGGCGCCGTAGCCCGGGTTGTGGTTGTTGTTGTTCTCGATGTAGAGGTCAAAGGAGACGCCGCCGGTCCCGCCGCTGCCGCCGCCGGCGGGGCCGCCGCGGCCGCCCTGTGCGCCGACGCCGCCGTCGAAGAGGCAGAAGCCGAAGTTGCCCCCGTCGAGGCCGACGCCGCCGATGGCGCCGAGGCCGG
>SYOX01000378.1 GCA_005804885.1 Pseudomonadota bacterium | reverse complement strand
GACGTGGGCGATGATGGCGATGTTGCGCAGCTTCTCGATCGGGGTGTGCATGGGGCTCCGTGGCTCACAGCGGCGGCGCGCCGAATCTGGCCCGCCCTCAAGGTGCGGCCATATACACCGGCAAACTCCCGCGCGCAAGCCCCCATCGTCGGGCTACTTCTCGGCCTCCAGCGCCTCGATCCTGGCCTGGATGGCCTCGTTGCCTCGGTCCATGCTCAGCGCGAACTTCAGGTTCTGAAGCGCCGCGTCCTTGCGCCGCGTCGCCAGCGCCTGCTGGGCCAGCTTCAAGAATCGCTTGCACTGCGGGTCGTCCGACAGATCCTCGATGGCCTTCGGGCCGGCCTTCGCGCGGGCCGCCTCGTCGTAGCGCGCCGCGCCCAGCTCCGCCCGCTGCCTGTCGTAGGCCGCCCGCCGCTCATGGTCGCTCAAGATCCGGTAGGCCTCCCCGATACGCTTGTACAGCGCATAGAGCCGATCAAAGGCCGGCGTTCCCCGCAGCGCCATGTTCCGATCCGGGTGAAAGCGCATCGAGAGCGCGTCGTAGGCCGCCCTCAAGCTCGTCTGGTGCGCGTCCAGACCCACCCCGAGCAGCTCGTAGTAGCTCTGCGCCTCCATCTGCTCGGCCCGCCGCCCAAGCTCCTCGACGAAGGCCTCCCGCTGGGCTCGCCCCGCCTGCGCCCTCAAGAGCTGGAGCGCCGCGTCGGTCAACATCCCCGGCGGCCCCGGGTGCCTCAAGCAGAGCTCGAAGACGTCGGCCTCGGTCGCCGCGCCCGGCAGCCCGTCGATCAAGAGGATGCGCTGCGTCGCAGGGCTGTAGCGGCCCAGCCACTGGCACAGCTGAAGCCCCGTGGCGTCGTCGAGCGTGTGGTGAATCGCCGCCACCGCCGGCGGCCGCTCCATCAGCACCTCCGCGATCTGCGCTACCGAGCGCACAGCCATCGGCTCCCACACCTCACCGCGTGGGAAGGCCGCCACCAGTGCGCCCAGCACCGTCGGGTCCGAGGCCGCCAACAACACCTGGATCGCCATCGATCACCTCACCTCAGGGCAGCACGTCCGGGAGGTCCCCCAGCACCTCCTTGCCCCGCTGTCGCGCCATCAGGCGCTCTATCTCGCCCCGATCCAGGCTGCCGGACAGGTTCAAGCGCGTCGCCTGCACCATCTGCGTCTCCACGTCCAGCGCCTTGACGTTGAGGATGCCGTTGGTGTCGATCTCGAAGGTCACCTCGATCTTCAGATCGCCCCGGTGCGTCGGCCGCAGCCCGTCCAGCACCAGCTCGCCCAGCTTGGAGTTCTCCTCCGAGCGCCTCGACTCACCCTCCAGCACCTGGATCCGGACCGTCGTCTGATCGTCCTGGCTGGTCGTGAAGATCCGCTTGCGCTCCGTCGGGATGTTCTCGTTCCGGCCGATGATCTGATCGCTGTATCCACCCGCCGTCGCCACCCCGAGCGCTCTGGGCGTCACGTCGATCAAGAGCGCCTCGTGCATCGCCCCAGGGGCCGATGCTGTCGGCAAGGGCGGCGGCCCCTTTCTCACGTGCGCGTCCGCCAGCGAGTCCGCCAGCGACGAGGTGTCCAGCCCCGGGTTCGTGAAGAACTGCTGATCCAGGCTCGCCGCGTAGATCGCCGCCCCCACCGCCACGACCTCGTCAGGGTTGACGTCCCTCACGGGCTGCCTCGAGAAGTACTGCGACACCATCTCCTGCACCAGCGGGATCTTCGTCGAGCCGCCCACCAGCACCACGTGATCGATCTGCGCCGTCGACATCCCCGCCAGCCGCATCGACTCGTCGCACACCACGAAGCTCTTCTTGATGATGTCCCCGCAGCGCTCGTTGAAGCCGTCGCGCGTGATCGAAAAGGACAACACCACCGGCGTCACCGAGCCCGGGATGATCTCCTTGATGTGCACCGCCACCTTGTCCTTGCGCGTCAGCTCGATCTTGAGGCGCTCGGCGATGTTCTTGAGCCGCTGAAGCGCGATGATCTCCGACCCCAGATCGTAGCCGTGCTTGTGCTTGAAGGCCGCCACCATGTAATCGACCAGCCGGTTGTCGAAGTCGTCGCCCCCGAGGTAGGTGTCGCCCGCCGTCGCCAGCACCTCGAAGACGCTCCCGCGCAGCGACAGCACCGTGATGTCGAAGGTCCCCCCGCCGAAGTCGTAGATCACGACCGTCTCGCGCCGATTCTCCCCGTAGCCGTAGGCCAGCGCCGCCGCCGTCGGCTCGTTCAAGATCCGCAGCACGTCCAGCCCCGCGATCTCGCCGGCGGCCTTGGTCGCGTAACGCTGCGCCTCGTTGAAGTTCGCCGGCACCGTGATCACCGCCCTGTCGACCTGCTGGCCCAGGTAGCGCTCGGCGATGTGCTTCATGCGCCTCAACACCAGCGCCGAGATCTCCTCCGGCGAGTACTCCTGCTCCATCACATAGATCTTCGGGTTGTTGTCGCTGCCGCACACCACCCGGTAGGGGTAGTGGCTCTGCGCCACCCGGACCTCGTGCGAATAGAAGGGCTTGCCCACCAGGCGCTTGACCGAATAGACCGTGTTGGCCGGGTCGACCACCTTGCGCGCGGCCGCCTTGTGGCCCACGATCACGTCCCCGCCCGCCAGAAAGCCCACCACCGAGGGCTGGATCGTGTTGCCCTCCTCGTCCGGGATCACGATGGGCCGACCGCCCACCACCGCCGCCACGACCGAGTTCGAGGTCCCAAGATCAATGCCAACGACCTTCCCTGCCATGAAGCAGCTCCCCCCTTCAATCCTCACCCATGAATCGATCAACGTCTTCTCGACGGCATGATACGACGACCCCCGCTCCTGACGCAATCCAACCCCTCCCGCACGCTCCACCCCCACACTCCACCCCCACACTCCATCCCCTGTCCCCCGAGAGGCACTGCCTCCCGAGGGGCACTGCCCTCGTTCCACGAGCGCCCCACGCTCCTCGCACCGCCCCCCTGCGGGGGGACGGGCTCGTCGGGTGGGGCTGGAAGCGCGGGTGGGCTGCGCCCGGTGGGCGCAGGCCGGCGGGCGGCAGAGCGCGGATCGCAGGGGCGGATCACCGCGTTGAAGTGGGCCTGTGGATTGGGGTTTTTGCTCCCCTTGTGTCGACCTGGGCCTTGCGCTGGCCTGCGACCGACAGGGCGCAGCCCGCCCCGAGTTTCTAGCCCCACCCGACGAGCCCGTCCCCGGAGGGGGCGGTGCGAGGAGCGTGGGGCGCTCGTCGAGCGTGGGGCGCTCGTGGGGCGTCGGCGGTTGATCCGGTAGCTGCGCTGGCCTACACTCCAAGTCATTGAGATCGTTGATGACTGGAGCTGCACGATGGCACGTCGACCCTCTCCCCCTCTCGCTCCGATCGCCGCCGGTCGAGCGGCGATCGCCATTACCGGCTGGCTCGCGCTGGCCGGCTGCGGGGCCGATCCTGAGCCAGGGGCCGTGGAGGCGAGGTGCGAGCTGACGAGCGACTGCGGGCCGGGGCAGGTGTGCCAGGAGGGCGCGTGCGTGGCGGGCGAGGGCTGCGAGGGGGAGGGGTGCCCATGCGCGGCGGACGCGGACTGCGAGGGCGGGCATCTGTGCGATCTGGAGGGCGGCGTCTGCTTTGAGCCGATCTGCCAGGGCGATCTGGACTGCCCGCTGGGGGCTCTGTGCCGGCGCGGGGTCTGCCTCGTGGACGTGGAGGAGGACAGCGATCTGGACGGCGTGCCCGACGGCGCGCCGGGCAACCCCCGCGACAACTGCGTCGACGTCCCCAACCCCGACCAGGAGGATCTCGATCAAGACGGCCAGGGCGACGCCTGCGACAACGACGGCGACGGCGACCTGATCGTCAACAACCTGGACAACTGCCCCGACGCCCCCAACCCCACACAGTCCGACGAGGACAACGACGGCGTCGGCGACGCCTGCGAGGGCGACGAGGACACCGACGGCGTCCCCGACGACGACGACAACTGCCCCATGGACGCCAACGCCGATCAAGACGACACCGACGGCGACGGCCAGGGCGACGTCTGCGATCCCGACGACGACGACGACGGCGTCAACGACGACGGCGACAACTGCCCGCTGGACGCCAACGCCAGCCAGAGCGACGTGGACAGCGACGGCCAGGGCGACGCCTGCGAGGGCGACGAGGACACCGACGGCGTCCCCGACGACGACGACAACTGCCCGCTGGACGCCAACGCCGGTCAGGTCGACTCCGACGAGGACGACCAGGGCAATGTCTGCGATGAGGACGACGACAACGACGAGGTCCTCGACGCCGACGACAACTGCCCCCTGACCTCCAACCCCGATCAGCGAGACAACAACCTCAACCAGATCGGCGACGCCTGCGAGGGCGACCGCGACATCGACGGCGTCCCCGACGCCTCCGACGACTGCCCCGACGACCCCAACCCCGAGCAGACCGACATCGACAGCGACGGCGCCGGCGACGCCTGCGATCCCGACATCGACGGCGACGGCTTCGTCAACACGCTGGACAACTGCCCCTTGATCGACAACCTCCTCCAAACCGACAACGACAGCGACACCCTCGGCGACGCCTGCGACCCCGACGACGACAACGACGGCGTCCTTGACGACGGCGACGGCAGCGCCACCCCCGGCGACGCCCCTTGCGCCGAAGGCCAGATCCAGGGCTGCGACGACAACTGCCCCCGCCTGCCCAACCCCACCCAGCAGGACATCGACGCCGATCGCGTCGGCGATCACTGCGACCCCCTCATCGACCTGCGCGGCCTCGACCTCTCCGACCTCGATCTCTCCGACGCCTTCCTCGTCAACGCCCGCGCCGAAGAGGCCATCCTCGTCAACACCTTGCTCGCTCGCGCCAACCTCCAGGGCGCCAACCTCACCGACGCCAACCTCCAGGGCGCCGATCTCACCGACGCCCTCCTGACCGACGTCGACCTCACCCGCGCCGATCTCACCGACGCCGCCCTCGCCAACGCCGACCTCACCGGCACCTCGCTCACCGACGCCAACCTCCAGGGCGCCGACCTCACCGACGCCGACCTCACCGACGCCGCCCTCTCCGGCCTGCGCGCCTTCGACATGCCCGGCGCCTGCCCCGGCGCCCTCCCCGAGCCCTGGCGCTGCGTCGCCCAGCCCGACCTCGGCGATCCCGCCCCCCACGCCCTCGCCGGCCCTGAGGCCGACCTCCAGGGCGCCAACCTCGCCCGCGCCGATCTCTCCCAGACCACCCTGACCGGCGCCAACCTGTCCCAGACCACCCTGGCCGGCGCCAATCTACAGGGCGCCAACCTCCAGAGCGCGCTCCTTCAGGTCGCCAACCTCAGCGGCGCCAACCTCTCCGCCGCCGACCTGACCGAAGCCGAGCTCAGCAACGCCGACCTCACCGGCGCCGCCGCCCCCGGCGCCCTGCTCATCCGCGCCACCCTGCGCCGCACCTCGCTCGTCAACGCCAACCTCCAGGGCGCCGATCTCACCGGCGCCAACATGGAGATGGAGGGCGCCAGCGGCCTTCGCGCCTTCGATCTGAGCGGCGCCTGCCCCACGACCCTGCCCACCGCCTGGATCTGCCACACCCAGCCCTTCAACAACCGCAAGGTGCTCCTCGGCCCCGCCGCCAACCTCGCCGCCGCCCGCCTCGACAACCTCGACCTCGGATTGCCCATTGTGGACGTCGTGAGCGTTGAGCCCACCGCCAACCTCTCCGGCGCCAACCTCTCTGGCGCCAACCTCTCCGGCGCCAACCTGATGGGGATCATCCTCCAGAGCGCCGACCTCTCAGGCGCGAACCTCGCCAACGCGAGGACTCTGTTCCTCCCCGGCGCTTGTCCAGCGGCTCTCCCACAGCGGTGGCGCTGCCTCCCCCTCGGGGGGGACATCGGGAGGATCACCCCGGCCTCCTCCCTCTTGGGACCAGGGGCCAACCTCTCGGCCATCGCCATCAACCAGATCTTTTCCCTCGGCTTGAACCTCGTCGGCCTCAACCTCTCTGGCATCGATCTCTCCACCGCGAACCTCTCGGGCGCCACCCTGACAAGCGCCAACCTCTCCGGGGCGAGCCTGTCCAACACCAACCTCACCGGCGCCAACCTCAACCTCGCCAACCTCACCGGCGCCGATCTCTCGGGCGCCAACGTCCAGAGCGCCGCCCTGCGCGAGACCGTCCTCATCAACGCCGTGCTGAACAACGCCCGCTTCCAGGGCGCCGACGTCTTCCAGACCCGCTTCCAGGGCGCCGCCATCAACGGCGTCCAGGGCCTCCCCCCCTGGGTCACCGTCGGAAGCCGCGATGGCCGCTTCTTCCTCGATGCCCTGGCCGGCAAGGAGCTGCGCGGCATGAGCTTCGACGACGCCTTCCTCGAAGGATCGAGCTTCGTCGGCTCCCAGCTCGTCGGCTCGACCCTGCGACGCACCCGCCTGGCCAACTCCAACCTCTCCGACGTCAACTTCGACGGCGTCGACATGAACGCAGTCCATGCGCCCAGCTGTCGCTTTGATCGTGCCTTCTTCGGAGGCACCCAGATGGTCGGCGCGATCTTGAACTTCTCCCAGTTCCCCGACGCCTATCTCCTTCGCGCCAACCTCGAAGGCGCGATCGCGCCCTCGGCCAACTTCTGCAATGCCAGAGTCGAGGGCTGCAACTTCAACGACATCGACCTCACCGCCGGCTGCTTCCGGCCCGGCGTCAACTCGACCTCCAGCGCGATGACCAACGCCAGCTTCAACGGCGCCGATCTCAGCAATGCCGACCTGCGCGACTTCCTCTTTCGCAGCTCCGATCTGCGCGACGCCGACTTGCGCAATGCCAAGGTGCGGCGCGTGGACTTCAATGGCGCCCAACTCTTCAATGCCAGGATTGAAGGGGTCGTCTGGGGCGTAGACACCATCTGCCGCAACAACCAGCTCAACAGCACCTTCGGCGACGGCCGCTGCGGCTGCGGCACCGGCGCCCGCTGCGCCACGGGCCCCTGATCCCCTGAAATGAATGGTGATTCAGTGTGGGTTGCAAGGGCGCGGGGGGTGGGGATATAAGGGGTGGAAGCGCGCCTCTTGCGCGGTGGTGAAGGGACAGGACAAGCGGAGTTGGCCCCGATGGATATGCGCGGGATCGTGCTGGGGATCATGCTGTTGGCGGCCTTCGGGCTTTTTGGTCACACGACCTACTGGCTGTACAGGTTCGTCAGGATGGGCAAGGACCAGCCCATGGAGCCTGGCCTTGGGCGCCGCGTGGCCTCCTTCGTGAAGTTCGTGCTGGGGCAGGGGCGGGTGATCCTGGAGCCGGCCGGCTTGCTGCACGTCTTCATCTTCTGGGGATTCTTGATCTTGCAGTTGGAGACGATGGAGTACTTCGTGCGGGGCTTCTACTGGCCCTTCCACATGTCCTTGATCGTCGGCGACGGGCTCTACAACGGGATGTTGTTCCTGCAGGACGTGATGGGCTTCGGGGTCTTCGTGGCGGTGTCGATGGCGGCCTTCAGGCGCTTCGTGCTGCGGCCCAAGCACGCGGTGCTGTCGTTGGACGCGGCCGTGATCCTGGGGCTGATCGGGGCCTTGATGGTGTCGAAGTTCGTGGCCAACGGGGCGGAGATCGCGCTGATCCCGGCGGCGGACCTGGGCCACAACCCCGCGTGGACGCCGGTGGCCAAGGCCGTCTCGCACATGATGTCGGGCGGGCCGGGGGCGGGCGACGGGTCGACGGGCCTGTGGGTGGTCTACCACACGGGCTACTGGGCGCACATCGGGATCGTGCTCTTCTTCTTGAACTACATCCCCTTCGGCAAGCACCTGCACCTGCTCGGGGCGATGCCCAACGTCTTCTTCCGCAAGCTGGAGCCCAGCGGCGCCCTCTACCCCCTGGACATGGAGGACGAGGCGGCCGAGAAGTTCGGCGTCAGCGAGGTCGAGGACCTGTCGTGGAAGCAGCTCCTGGACGTCTACGCCTGCACCGAGTGCGGCCGCTGCGAGCACTACTGCCCGGCCTACAACTCGGGCAAGCCGCTCAACCCGATGATGATCGTCCACAACCTCAAGGAGCACTTGAGGGAGAAGGGCCGGCTGGAGCACCAGAAGGACGCGCCCGAGCGCGTCACCCAGGCCTTCGAGCCGGGGTCGACGTCGGCGATGCCGAGCCTGCTCGGCGGGGTGATCACGCGCGAGGAGCTGTGGTCGTGCACGACCTGCGGGGCCTGCGTCAAGAACTGCCCGGTGTTCATCGAGCACGTCGACACCATCGTGGACATGAGGCGCCACCTGGTCTTGATGGATTCGGACCTGTCGCCGGAGGTGGTGCGGACCTTCAAGAACATCGAGAACAACTCGAACCCGTGGGGCCTGTCGTCGAGCTACCGGGCGGACTGGACCAAGGGCCTGGACATCCCCTTGATGAGCGAGGTGACCGAGCAGCCTGAGTACCTCTTCTTCGTCGGCTGCGCGGGCAGCTTCGACGATCGCCAGAAGAAGGTGACGAAGTCGCTGGCGAAGGTCCTCCAGCGGGCGGGGGTGTCCTTCGCCATCCTCGGCGGTCAGGAGAAGTGCACGGGCGATCCGGTGCGGCGCATCGGCAACGAGTACCTCTACCAGGCTTGCGCGCGAGAGAACATCGAGGTCATGAACAAGTACGCCGTGCAGAAGGTCATCACGGCCTGCCCGCACTGCTTCCACACCATCGGCAAGGAGTACCCGCAGCTCGGCGGCAACTACGAGGTGCTGCACCACACCGAGGTGATCGCGGAGCTGATCCGGACGGGTCGCCTGAAGCTCAACGGGGAGCTGTCGGGGCGGATCACCTACCACGACTCGTGCTACCTGGGGCGCTGGGCGGACATCTACGAGGCGCCGCGGGACATCATCGACGCCATCCCGGGCAGCCAACGCTCCGAGGCGGCCCTGAGCCACCGGCAGTCGTTCTGCTGCGGGGCCGGCGGCGGCCAGATGTGGATGGAGGAGGACCTGGGCAAGCGGGTCAACGTCGAGCGCACGGATCAGCTCCTTGAGACCGCCCCGGAGGTCGTGGCGGTCGGCTGCCCCTTCTGCCTGACGATGATCGACGACGGCCTCAAGCACCGGGGCGCCGAGAAGGTCAAGCTGATGGATCTGGCCGAGATCGTCGAGGCCAACCTGGCTTGAGGCCCCGCTTCGCCCGCAGCCTGCGTATCTGTCGGCGGCAGCGGGTGAAGAGAGGGGCGGCGCGGGCTCGGGTGGGGATCCGGGGGAGGGCGAGAGGTCGCGCTGCCCCGGATTTTCGTGCTCTGGGGGGATGGTCCGGGTCGGGCGGCCGTGTCGGTGAGAGAGGAGGGGGCTTCGATGGGCAGAGAGATGGAGGATGATCGCTACAGGATCAAGCGGGATTTGACGATACCCCTGGTGGCGCTGGTGGCAACCCTGGCGGCGGTCGGGGCGGGGGTCTGGTGGGCGACGACCTCCTACACCGTGAGCGAGGACAAGATCTTGATCGCGGTGGTGATCCCGGACGCAGAGGGGGCCGACGGGGCGTGGTGGGGTCAGCAGGGCGAGGCCTCCGTGCGCTTCCTGCGGGGGATCAAGGAGCCCCTGGAGGAGGTGGGCTTCGAGGTGCTGTCGCCGAGCGATCCGGCGGTGCTGGAGGCCGTCGAGGGCGCGCAGGATCGTCGGGAGCTGGTCGAGAGGGCGCGGGCGCTTGGCGCGGGGGTCTTGCTGACGGGTCGGATGGAGGTGGCCTCGGAGCAGGCGCTGGACGGGGGCGCGGCGGTGGAGGTGATCCTTCAAGGAGATCTTGAGCTTTTGTTGACCGAGGCCGACGACGAGGACATCAAGACGATCCCGGCGCGCGCGCTCCAGGTGGGGCCGGATCGTCAGGACGCGGTGCGGGTGGCGGCGCAGGAGGCCAGCCGGCTGGCCTTTGACGAGCTGGTGGCGGCGATCGTGAGCTTCCCGGCGGTGGCCGCGCTCTTTGACAAGGCGCAGCGGACGCCGGAGCAGGCGCAGGTGGCCAACGCGATCGAGAAGGCGCGCAACTTCGTCGATCTCCGAGCGATGGAGATCCAGAAGAGGGACGAGGTCGTCGCGGGGGTCAGGGCGCAGTGGGGGTCGGAGGCGGTCGGCCCGGTGCCGGTCGAGCAGCTCTCGCCCTTTGGGCGTGAGGACTACCTGGTGGGGGTGCTGCCGGGGGGCGTGGGGGTGATCGGGACCGTCAAGGAGCGCCGGACGCGGATGGATCTGGAGTCCTTCAAGCTGGTGACGGAGTGGCAGCCGGAGCGTCAGGACTTCATCGGGCCGGGGGGGGCCACGCACGCGATCTTCGAGGCGCACAACATCTTCAGCCACCCGGCGATGGCGCGCGGCGGCGCGGCGGTGGCGGTGGTCACCGAGGAGCACGGGCTGGGCTTCAGCCTCAGGCTCGTGAAGCTCGACCCGGCCACGGGCCAGGCGCTCGGGTCAAGGGTGCTCCTGACGGTGGGAGGGCAGCGCCAGCTGGCGTGGCCGGAGGTGTCGCCGGACGGGTCGAGGATCCTCTTCGGGATCAGGGACTGCGCGCGCTGCAACACGGGCCTGGAGCTTATCCAGGCCGACGGTGGGGGGCGCCGTGAGATCTTCAAGGCGGACGACTGGCGGGGGGTGGGTGACGCGCAGTGGGTGGGGGAGGGGGCCTCGGTCGCCTTCGTGATCTACCACGACGAGCGGCCCAGGCGCTTCATGATGGCCGAGGCCCTCACGGGCGAGCAGCGGCTGGTGCACGAGAACGGCGAGGTGTCCTACATCAACGAGCGCTTCTCCCCGGACGGGTCGCTGCTGGCCTATGTCAGCGGCGGGCCGGAGGGCAGACAGCTTGTGGTGCGCAGGATGTCGGATGGGATGGTCAAGCCCCTGACGACCGACCTCCACGTCAAGCGCCCGTCGATCTCCTTCGACAACGCCCTGGTCGCCTTCGAGGCCACCGGGCAGGGCTCGCCCATGGACACCTCCTTCGTCGATCCGGAGGTGGCGGTGGTGCCGGTCGAGGGCGGCGAGGTGCGCAGGATGACGGTCAACGCGGTCGAGGATCGGCACCTGAGGTGGGCGCCGGATCGTCGGGAGATCTTCTTCGAGACGGTGATCGAGGATCCGCAGCGGGGCGAGCCCTGGGTGGCGATCCGGAGGCTGTCGGTGCCCTGAGCGGGCGGTGCAAGGAGCGTGGGGCGATCGTCGAGCGTGGGGCGTGTGGGGCGTGTGAGCGGACGTCGGATGGAGGTGAGCCGAGGCTATTGGCACCCCGAGCGGGCGGTGGAGTCCGCAGCGCTGGAGTGCGGCGTGGAACTGTGGCAGGGTGTCGTTCTTTGAAGGGGTGATCCTGTGGATCGGGGTCAGCGCCCCTGGTTGAATAACTTCAGCACAAGCGCAGCACACCATGTCGAAGCATTTGACGTCGCCGAGGGCGAGCAAGGAGATGCCCCAGGGCATCCCTTACATCGTTGGGAACGAGGCCGCAGAGCGTTTCAGCTACTACGGGATGAAGACGATCCTGGTCGTGTTCATGACGAAGTACCTGATGGACTCATCGGGGGCCTACGACGTGATGAGCGCCGAGGACGCCAAGAGCTGGTACCACCTCTTCGGCACGGCGGTGTACTTCTTCCCGATCGTGGGGTCGATCCTGGCCGACACGGTGCTGGGCAAGTACCGGACGATCATGAGCCTGTCGGTGGTCTACGTGCTCGGGCACGCGGCGCTGGCGATCGGGGACACGGGCCTGGGCGGCAACCTCATGGAGCCGCGCACCTGGCTGGCGGTGGGCTTGACCTTGATCGCGATCGGCTCGGGCGGCATCAAGCCTTGCGTGTCGGCGCACGTCGGCGACCAGTTCGGGCAGTCGAACAAGCACCTGCTGGAGAAAGTCTTCGGGTGGTTCTACTTCTCGATCAACCTGGGCGCCTTCGCCTCGACGCTCTTGACGCCGGTCCTGCTGGCCAAGGTGGGGCCGAGCGTGGCCTTTGGCGTGCCGGGCGTGCTGATGTTCCTGGCCACCGTGGTCTTCTGGATGGGTCGCAAGGTCTTCGTGCACATCCCGCCGGGGGGGACGGCGTTCATCAAGGAGACCTTCAGCGCCGAGGGGCTCAAGGCGGCCGGGAAGCTCGGGGCGCTCTACGCCTTCGTGGCGATGTTCTGGGCGCTCTTTGATCAGACCGGCTCGGCCTGGGTGCTTCAGGCCGAGAACATGGATCGCCGGATGATCATCGACTGGCTGCCGGAGCAGATCCAGGCGATCAACCCGCTCTTGATCATGTTCTTCATCCCGCTCTTCAACGGCTTCAAGAAGCCCTTTGGCTGGGTGGGTATCTACCCGCTGATCAACAAGTTTTTCCCGCTGACCCCGCTGCGCAAGATCGGCATCGGCTTCTTCCTGACGGTGCCGGCCTTCCTGCTGCCGGGCTGGATCGAGATGCAGATCGAGGCGGGCCATACGCCCAACATCATCTGGCAGCTGCTCTCGTATGTGTTGATCACGGCGGCGGAGGTCTTTGTCTCGATCACGTGCCTGGAGTTCTCGTACACGCAGGCGCCCAAGAACATGAAGTCCTTCATCATGGGCCTGTTCTTGATGTCGGTGTCGATGGGGAACCTGTTTACGGCGGTGGTCAACATGGCCATCCAGGAGGAGGCGGTGGTGGCCGAGCTGAGCGGCGAGTCGGTCAACGGCGAGCGCAAGGTGCCGTTGTCGGGGACGACGACCTACGCGTTGAGCTGCCAGGGCGCT
Organism: Pseudomonadota bacterium; assembly: GCA_005804885.1. Taxonomy (GTDB): domain Bacteria; phylum Myxococcota_A; class Bradymonadia; order Bradymonadales; genus SYOX01. The sequence continues at coordinate 11,133 of SYOX01000378.1, read as the reverse complement.
CTGGACGCGGCGAGCACCTCGGTCGAGGCGCAGGTCAAGCAGCAGCTGCCCAAGGCGGCGGCGGTCGAGGGCGAGAAGCCCGCGGTCAAGATCACGCGCTTCGGGGTGGGTGAGGCCGAGGGTCGGATGACGATCAAGGCGGGCGAGTCGGCGACGCTGACGTGGACGAGCGAGGGGGCGCAGAAGTGCACCTTGAGGCCGCCGGGGTTGGATGTGGCTGCGAGCGGGTCGAAGGAGGTCAAGCCCGAGAAGACGACGACCTACGCGCTGGGCTGCGAGGGCCCGGAGGGCGAGGTGGAGTCCGAGATGCAGGTGGCGGTGACGCAGGACGTGCGGATCGAGGGCTTCACGATCAACGGGCAGGGCGGGGTGACCTTGCCGACGGCCGGCGAGGTGACGCTGGCGTGGAAGACGAGCCAGGCGAGCAAGTGCACGATCACGGCCAGCACGCTGAAGCTGTCGGGGCCGGGTTATTACTTCTTCTTCGCTGGGGCGATGTTGATCACGGCGGTGCTCTTCGTCTTCTATGCGATGGTCTACAAGTACAAGACCTACATCCAGGACGAGCAGCCCGATGGCGGCGGCGACGGGGCCGGTGGCGCCTCGTCGGCCAGGGATGATAAGGCAGACGCGGCCTGAGGGGGGAGCGGCGACGTCGCGCTTGAGGGCGAAGGGCGGAGTCGCTAGAGTCTGTTTTGAGTTGGGGCCAGAGGCTTTGAAGTGGGAGGCGTTTGCGATGATGAGATTTGAAACGACGATCGCGGCGGCGGTGTTCGCCGTCGGCGCGCTGGTGGTGAGCGCGTCGGCCGAGGCGCGCAGCTTCAGAGTGTCGCAGGTGCCCAACGGGAGCGTGCTCCAGTGCGACACGTGCCACATCTTTCCGGGCGGGCCGCGCAATGACTTTGGCCTCCAGGTCGAGGCCTCGCTGCCGAGCCCGAAGGCCTCCCAGAACGTCAACTGGCAGCTCGTCTACGAGCTGGACGCCGACCAGGACGGCTTTACGAACGGTCAGGAGCTTGGGGATCCGGACGGCAACTGGGGGATCGGGGATCCGAACCCGCCCCTGGGCTCGGATCCGAGCGACGAGTTTGACACCCCCGCCGGGGCCGTGCCGCGCTGCACGCCGGGCGCGGAGTCGGTCTGCGACGGTCAGGACAACAACTGCAATGGTCAGGTCGATGAGGGGGTGACCTGCAGCCCGCCAGCGCTCGTCAGCGCGACCCTGGACGAGGTCTCCATCGTCGCCGACGGGACGGACTTCCAGACGCTCCGGGTGACGCTCAGCAATGCCTCCGCGGTCGATGATCTGCGCGTGACGATCAACCACCCCTGGCACGTCGAGAACGGCAGGCCGACCAGCGGCTACTTCCAGATCACCCCGACGGGCTGCTCCGAGATCGGCGGCCTGGGCAATGCCGAGGCCGTGCTGGACACGGTCAACTGCTCCACGACCCCGAACCAGGACGGTTCGAGGACCTACGTGATGCGCTTCGCCTACCTGGGCGCCTTTGGCAGCGCGACCAACAACCAGGTCTCCGCCATCTGGTACCAGGGCGGCGTGGCCGTCGGGACCTGGAAGCGCCTGACCGCCACCGGCCAGGGCTTCGCGGTGACGGCCGATCCGGGCTTCGTGCCGCCTGCGGCCCTCCAGTCCTTCTCCTTCGGGGCCTCGACGGTGGTCGCCGGCAGCGACGACGTCCAGACGCTCCGGCTGACGCTCTCGAACGCGACCAGCATCGACGACGTGCGCCTGATCGTCAACCACTCCTGGCACACCGAGAACGGCCGGCCGACGGGCGGCTACTTCCAGATCACCCCGACGACCTGCATCGAGGTCGGCGGCGGCCTGGGCAATGCCGACGTGGCCATCAACGGCGGCAACTGCCAGATCAACAACCTGGGCAACGGCTCCTTCGAATATGTCATCCCCTACAGGATCTTGAGCTCCTTCGGCGGCGCGGCCAACTTCCAGGTCTCGGCGCTGTGGCTTGCCAACGGCGTGGCGCCTGCTGGCACCTGGAAGCGGGTCACCACCAGCGGCCAGGGCTTCGCGGTGACGGCCGATCCGGGCTTCGTGCCGCCTGCGGCCCTCCAGTCCTTCTCCTTCGATCAGGCCAGCGTCGCGGCAGACGGCATCGAGGTCCAGACCCTCCGGCTGACGCTGTCCAACGCGGCCAGCATCGACGACGTGCGGCTGATGATCAACCACGCCTGGCACGTCGAGAACGGCCAGGCCGCCATGGGGTACTTCAAGATCACCCCGACGACCTGCGCCGAGCTCGGCAGCTTCGGCAATGCCAACGTCACCCTGCTGGACAACTGCGAGATCAACGACGCGGGCAACGGCGCCGTCGAGTTCGTCCTGAACTTCGTGGTCCTGGACACCGCCCCGCTGGCCACCAACTATCAGGTCTCGGCGCTGTGGCTTGCGGGGGGCGTGGCGCCGGCCGGCACCTGGAAGCGGGTCACCACCAGCGGCCAGGGCTTCACCGTCGCCGACGGCATCTCCTCCTACCGCTCCTTCTCCTTCGACGAGGCCAGCGTCGTCGCCGACGGCATCGAGGTGCAGACCTTCCGCGTCACCCTCAACTCGGCCGACAACGTCTCTGACCTGCGCCTGATCGTCAACCACGCCAACCACTCCCAGAACGGCCGCAACTGCTCCGCCTTCTTCCGCTACACCGGCGCCGGCTGCCAGGAGTTCACCACCGGCTGCGGCAACGCCAACGTCACCCTCCTGACCCAGCTCTGCGAGGCCAACGCCAACCCGGACGGCTCCATCGAGTTCGTCATGCCCTTCACCATCTCCAGCAGCTTCGGCGCTGCGAACAACAACCAGGTCGGGGTCTTCTGGTACGAGGGCGCCACGCTCATCCAGGGCCTGACGCGCGCCACGGTCAGCGGTCAGGGCTTCAACGTGACCGCCCCCTGATGGCTCACCTCCCTGTCCGCGTCCTTGGCTCCTCCAGCGCCCTGCCTGCCCGTCGCCTGACGACCGGGCAGGTGCTGGCCCTGTCGACCTCCACCCAGCCCCCCGACCTCATCCGCGGCAAGACCGGCATCGACGCCCGCCACTGGACCTCGCCCGGCGAGACCATGGCCGAGCTGGCCGCCGAGGCCCTCGCCGGCGCGCTCGATCAGGCTGGCCTCGAGGCCGCCGCCGTCAAGCGCCTGATCTTCGTCAACTCCACCGGCGGCGATCAGCTCCTTCCTCCAACCTCCAACCTCGTCATGAAGGCCCTGGGCCTGGCCGGCTCCTGCGACTGCTTTGACCTCAACAACGCCTGCATGGGTTTCTTGACGGCGCTGGATCTGGCCGCCCGCAGCGTCACCACCGGCCTTGAGCCCGTCGCCGTCGTCGTCGTCGAGTTCCTGTCGCGGTTCATCCGGGCCGACGACACGCGCCCCTTCGTCGTCTTCGGCGACGCCGCCGCCGCCGCCATCCTCGGCCCCGCCACCGGCGACGAGGGCGTCCTTGGCCTCGCCCTGTCCAACGACCCCACCGAGGGCGGCTCCATCTGGCTCTCCCACCCCTCCGTCACGGGAGATGCGGCCGAGACGATCCGCTTCCTGCACTCCAACGCCAACATGGGCGAGATCGCCCTGGGCGCCCTCATCGGCAGCGCCCGCGAGGTGCTGCGGCAGTCTGGCCTGACCCTGGACGATGTCGACTGGTTCGTGCCCCACCAGCCCAACGGCAGGATGCTCGACAAGACCCTCGACGCCCTCCAGATCCCCGAGGGCAAGATCGTCCGCGTCGTCGATCAGATCGGCAGCGTCGGCGCCGCCGCCATGGCCGTGAGCTTCGATCGCCTGCGCCGCGAGCGGCCCGTCAAGGCCGGCGACCGCGTCCTCTTCGCGGGCGTCGGCACGGGCGTCGCCTGCGGCGCCATGCTCCTGCAGATCTAGCCCGGCGGAGCGAACCCACACCCCGACGACCTCGACCCCACGCGGATCGCGCTACACCTCGGCCCCGGCCTCCGGGCCGTCGCGCCGGGGCTGCTTGCGCGCCATGATCGCCTTGACCTCGGCGTAGGACAGAGGCCTGAAGTCGTGGCAGTCGACGCCGATGTCAAAGGAGAGCGAGCAAGGATCGTCGCCCAGGGTGCCGTGCGAGTGGCCGTACAGGTGCCACGCGCCATGAAACGAGCGGTTCCACACCCTCATGGCGTAGTGACACAGGACGATGTACTGGCGCCGGTCCTCGTCCTCGTCGTGCAGCCGCAGATCAAAGAGATCCCGCGTCCATTCGAAGCGCCCTCGGCACTGTCGGTCGGTGGCCGACTTGTCGTGGTTGCCTTGCAGCAGATAGATGTGGCCGTTGAGCCGGGAGAGCAGCTCCGCCGTGCGCTCTGGCCCATGGAGTGACACGTCGCCCAGGTGAAAGACGTGATCCTGAGGGCCGATCACGGCGTTCCAGCGCTCTATCATGGCCGCGTCCATGGCCTCGACCGAGGCGAAGGGGCGGCTTGAATAGCGGATGATGTTCTTGTGCCCGAAGTGGTGATCGGAGGTGAAAAAAGTGTTATGGATCGTGAACATGGCAATATACGACGCCCAGCGAGGTGCTGCCTCGCCGTGCGTCTCTCCTTGAATAAATCTGTGACAGGAGCATAGGGCGCGCCGACGGCCGCTGATTTGGGGACGGTGGGCCCGCTTGTCAACCGGAGGGGCTCGGCTCTGGATGTGGAGGGCGCTGCTGAGGTGGCCGTGCAACGCGAGCCTTTGGCAAAGAGACGCCAGTTCGGTAGGATGGGTCGATCCGTGTCGGGAGGGGTCCAGTCGATGTCCAAAGCATACAAGAAGGGAGAGGTTTTCGACGGGCGCTTTGAGCTCATTGAGGAGCTGGGGTCTGGCCCATTTTCGAGGGTCTTTCGCGCGGTGCAGCTCAACCTGGATCGCGACGTGGTCATCAAGTTCCTGACGGCCCAGGACAGCGAGAGCAAGGCGCGGGCGAGGTTCAGGAGAGAGGCGCGGCTGCTGTCGCAGCTGAACCACCCCAACACCTTGACCTTGTACGACTTTGGTTGGAACGCGACCGAGCAGCCCTTCCTGGTCACTGAGTACGTGCCTGGCCAGACCTTGTGGCGGCTGCTCAAGAACGAGGGCTCGCTGGGCCCTGAGCGCGCCATCGGGATCATGCGGCAGGTGCTCCTGGGTCTGCGGGAGGCTCACGCCAAGGGCATCATCCACCGCGACCTGAAGCCGAACAACATCATGGTCTTCGACACCGTCCACGAGCGCGATCGGGTCAAGGTTCTGGACTTTGGCATCGCCAAGTTCGTCGACGCGATGGTCCACGACGAGAAGGAGGGCGACCTGACGGTTCAGGGCAAGATGGTGGGTACGCCGCGCTACATGGCCCCTGAGCTGCTGGCCGGCGGGGAGGCCTCGCCGGCCAGCGATCTGTACGCGCTCGGGTTGATCCTCTTTGAGATGTTGACCGGCCGTCGGGCGATCGTCGGCAAGATCATGGCGCAGATCATCGCAAGGCAGCTCAGCCCCGATCCCATCCTGTCCGAGGAGGATCGCAGCGTCCCCGAGGCCTTGCGCGCCGTGATCCTCGCGTCCACCAGCAAGGATCCCGGCGCTCGGGTCCCCTCCTGCTCGGATTTCCTGACGCTGCTCGATGGCCTCGGCTCGCCGTCAGCTCTCGACCAAGGAGCCGAGCCTCAGCGGGGCCCATATCTACCGGTCAACTCGCTGGCCTTTCTTGAGGACAGCGAGGCGTCGAATGGCGTGCTGGATGATGAAGGTTGGCCGACGCTGGATCCGGGGTCGGTGTTCCAGCCGATTGACTTCAGCCAGGATCCACCGGATCGGCCGCGAGAGGCCCACGGCGACGATCCGCCCGAAGAGCGTCCTCTCGTGATCGTGTCGCCTGACCTGCCCATCGAGATCCAGGGCCCTCCGCCCTTGCCGTCCGCGCTCGTCAGGTCTGGTGAAGGTGGTGGAGATGATCTCCACCTGGTGACGCTCGATCCGGTGGAGATCGACTGTGTGGAGGAGCCAGAGGGCGATCTCGCCCCTGCCGCCCTTCAGGACGTCAGCGCCGTGGGCGAGGAGCCAGAGGGCGAGAGTCCCCCTGCCGCCCTTCAGGATGTCAGCGCCGTGGGCGTCGAGCTTCAAGGCGAGTCCGAGGGTTGGTTCGAGGATCAGGCCAGCGCCCCGATGGACCCGATCGAAGCTCCCGCGGCGCTTTTTGAGGCGCCGGAGGAGACGAAGCCTTGGGGGCGGCGCTGGTTCCAGGTCGCGGCGGTCGCGGCGGTCGTCCTCATCGGCGTGTCGGCGGTGGCGATGTTCTGGGAGCCGGTCGCGAAGCAAGAAGAGGTCGGGCGGAGCCCTTCGATCCCTGACAAGGAGGCAGCGGGGGGGCTCGCGGAGGGGTCAGCGAGGCCGCAGCAGGAGCCGGGGCGGATCGATCCGCCGACGATCCCGGCGCTGCCGATCGAAGTCGATCCGAAGCCGATGGATGAAGGGCTGAAGGAGGCGGCCAGCGCCGACACCGTCGTCGAAGCGCAGGGGGCGCCCGAGAGCGAGGGTGTCGTCCAGGGGCGGCAACGCAAGATCACCATCCAGACGGCTCCGACCTGGGCCTACCTGACGCGCGATGGCAAGATCCAGGGCCGCACGCCGATGGAGATCGTGCTCGATGAGAAGGAGCCGTCGCGGTGGGTGTTGACCCGGGCGGGCTTCGTGCCCGTGCAATTGAGCCCGAAGGATCTGGAGCAGGAAGAGCTTCAGGTGCGCATCAAGCCCAGGGTCAAGGCCAGCCAGGACAAGTCAGGCAAGGGAGCGACTCCGCCCACGGAGCAGAAGGGCGCCAAAGAGGATCCGCCGCGCTTCTTCACGTTCTAGAACGCTGACCGGTTTGACTCCCGTCGGCCAACGGGCCGACAACGACGCCGTCGGCAAGATCGACGCCGTCGGCAAGATCGACGCCGTCGGCAAGATCGACGCCGTCGGCAAGATCGACGCCGTCGTCGTCGATGCGAGCACAGCTTGTGCCGGCGGGCCAACGGGCCCGTCTGTGCGTCACCCGCTGGGTGCTCCTCCTTGGCCTCGATCTTGCCGACGGCGTCTTCGCTGTCGGCCTCGCCGGCCTCGGTCCCTCAAACCAATCAGCGTTCCAGGCACGCATGAAGCTGGAGAGCGGACGCCTTGAGGCCTCGACCCCACCGAGCTGAGGCTCTGAAGGGTGGGCGAAGGGGATCGAAGGCGCCGGTTCAGAAGTGGAGGCGGTAGCCGAGCCTGGCCGAGAGCGCGCCGGTGTTGAGGTCGCCTGTGATGGTCTGGTCGAGGTCGCTGCCGCCGAGGTCCAGCGCACCAAAGGCGCTGCCAGGGCCGAGGGCGAAGTCGACGCCACCCGAGATGAAGAAGCCAAAGGCGGTGCTTGTCTCGCGGCTCTCGCCGAAGTCGCCGCCGCCGCTGGAGGCGGTCATGATGGACTCCATCAGGTAGAGGCGAGGTCCGAGCTGGGCGAAGGGGCTCCAGTCCTCGGTCAGGGGTATGAAGCGCCAGGTGGCGCTCACCTCGAGCATCAACATGCGCTGCTCAAGCGCCCATTCGAAGGACGCGCCCTCGGGGCCGAGGGCAGGGCTGACGCCAACGCCTTCGGCCTTGGGGTTGGTCACGGACATCCCGAAGCTGAACTGGAGCGGTCGGAGGAAGGAGCCCAGATCGAAGGGCGCCGTGAGGCCCACCTCGATCCCGAAGGTCGGCGCGCTCTTGAGGTCGCCAAAGGGCTGGGGCGCTGTCACGCCGGCGTGGACGCCCAGGACGAGGTCAGGCACAGGGCCGGGTTCGACGGGGTCAGGGACGACCTCGGGGGGTCTGCTGGCCTCGGCCTTGAGCCGCTCAAGCCGAGCCTGGGCGTCCTGGCGTTGCGCCTCGGAGAGATCGGCCGCGAGCGCCACCTCAAAGGCGGCAATGGCCTGATCGGTATGGGCGAGCTCCTCGTGGCAGCGGGCGATGTTGAAGAGGATGATCGGATCGGGCTTGCTGGCCGAGATGCGCACCAGGAGCTCAAGCGCCTGCTCGTAGCGCTCACCCTTGAAGGCCTCGGCGGCCTGGGCGAAGAGCGCGTCGATGTCCTCCACCGGTTCAGCCGCCAGGCCGTCCGAAGGTTGCGCGCCAACGGGGCCGACCCAGAGGACCGGGAGCAGCGCGGCGCAGAGGCTAACCCGCGCGATGACAATCCAAGGCGATGACTTGTTCATGCAATCCCCTCCTGGGGCTCCTGACTGTGCGGCGAACGCCCTCCACATCATCCTGGACCTCAGGTCGATGAGTCAAGCCCCTCGCCGGGTTGGACCTCCCTCGCGAGGATTGTTAGGATCAGGAGCGGCGCGTTGCTGGTCTGGAGGCGACCTCAGACACCACGCAGCGGAGTCGACCGCTGATGTGCGCGGCGGAGGGGTGATGAAGGCTGTCCTCGGAGTTTCCCGTTGAAGATCAAGCACCTTCAGCTGTGTGGGGTGTGCGCGGTCGCGGCGCTGTGGTCGTGCGCGGAGCCGGAGATCGTCACGATCTTCCGCGACGCCCCGGTCGTCTTTGACGGCGACGGCGACCGGGTGACTCAGGTGGACATGGCGCTCGGCCAGCTCGTCGACGGGCGCTTCGTGCCCGTCGAAGAGGGCGACCCGGTCGAGGTGATCGACGGCTTCCAGGGCGGGACCTGGGTCCACCTCTCCATCCGGGTCGCCGGGCTGGAGCCGGATGGGGTCGTCGAGGCCCGGCTGGGCGAGATCAGCGAGGTGCGCTTCGGCTTGCGGCTCACAAGGACCCCCGAAGGCTACCTGGAGGCCCACGACATCCCCATGCCCGTCCCCCTGAGCGACGAGGACATCGCGGCCCTGGAGGGCCAGCGCGTGACCCTGGAGGCCTCCTTCTCATCGGCCGAGCAGTCCGTGACCCAGGCCCGCGGCGTGACGCTGAGGCGAGCGACCCCGTGAGCGTCGATCCAGGCCCAGGCCTTGATGCGGAGATCGGCGATCCGCGCGACCTTCAGGTGGCCAGCGACCCCGCAGCCCTGACCGACGAGCCGCGCTCGCCGACCTCCGCCTCGGCCCGCCCTCTAAGGGGCCGACTCCTCATCCTGGCGGCGGCCTCGGCCCTCTGCCTTGTCGCGTGCGACCCGGGCGTCGTCGAGCAGGTCGTGATCGTCGATCGCTCAAGCTGCCTCGCCTGTCACCGACCCCTCCTGCCCGACGGGACGCCCTCGGGGATCGAAGAGGCCCACCCGCCCGTCGAGGGCAGGGCGCTGGACTGCCACGACTGCCACGGCGGCGATCCCGGCGCCCGCAAGCAGTCCGAGGCGCACCCCCAGCCCCTGCCCGGAGACACGAAGGACATCCGACGGCTCTCCTCAGTCGAACTCGACCGGGTCGCGCCCGACTACCTGCGCTTCGTCAACCCGGGCGATCTGCGCGCCGCGCCCCGAAGCTGCGGCGCCGCCTCGGCGGTCGCCGACGGCGCCGGCTGCCACCAGAGCGTCATCGACGCCATCGCCGCCTCCCCCATGGCGACCTTCGCCGGCGATCTTGCCCCGGCCAGATACCGCTCAGGTGTTCAGCGAAGCGGCCAGGCCATCGTCGGGATCAAGGCCATCGACGATCCGGCCTTCGAAGGCGCGCCGGGGACCGTCGAGGCCCTGGAGGCCTTCGAGCCCCCTCGGATCGTGGCCGGCGAGCGCGCCCTGGGCCCCTATCAGGATCTCTACCTCGCCAAGGCGTGCCCGAGCTGCCACCTGTGGAGCTTCGGGCGCAACGACGCGCCGGGTCTCTACCGATCGAGCGGGTGCTCGGCGTGCCACGTCGAGGTCGCCGAGGACGGCCTCGGCGGATCGGACGACCCCCTCGTGGACCGATCGAGGGCGCCGCGGCCCGCGCGCCACGCGCTCGTGCGCGCCCCCGCCACGGAGCAGTGCGTGCGCTGCCACCATGAGGGCGCAAGGGTAGGGCTCTCCTACCAGGGCATCCGCGAGCGCGGCGGGCCGGGCACCGACCCCGAGGAGGCCGTCCCGCTGGGGCGCCCGCGCTTCGGCCACGATTCGGACCACTACCTGACCGACGAGGACGGGACCAACGCCGTCGACGAGACGCCCCCCGACGTCCACTTCGAGGCCGGGATGCACTGCGTCGACTGCCACACCGCCCGCGACGTCCACGGCGACGGGCGGATCGTCCCCCACGCCGCCAACGCCGTCGAGATCGAGTGCGAGGACTGCCACGGAGGGGCCGACCGCGAGGCGAGCTTCTTCACCCGCCAGGGCACCCTTCTGACCCAGCTTGAGCGCGACGAGGAGGGCGTCTGGCTCATCGGCAAGGTCACCGGCAAGCGCCACCGGGTCACCCAGATCGCCCGCAGCCTCCAGGCCGCCGAGCACGGCGGCGCCCTGCACCGCGCCATGGGCCGCGACGAGTCCGGCTTCTCCCACCTCGACAGGCTCGAGTGCGCCACCTGCCACAGCGCCTGGGTGCCGACCTGCTACGGCTGCCACCTCACCGTCGACATGAGCCAGAGCGCCTCCAGCGCCCTCGACGGCAGGACCAGCCCCGGCGCCTTCGACGCAGAGGCCGGCCCGGCCCGCGTCGACCGCCTCCTCTTGATGCTCAACACCGAGGGCAGGGTGGCCCCCTCCATGCCCGCCGAGCGCCTCTTCATGACGGTGCTGGACGGCTCCGGTGCGCGCGCGATCGACAAGGCCGCCCGCGTCGGCCCCGACGGCAGCCCCGGCATGGGCCACCGCGCCGTCTCGCCCCACACCGTCCAGCGCACCTCGCCCTTTCAGCGCTGCGCCGCCTGCCACCCCCGCGCCGGACAGCCGGCCCAGACCGAGCGAGAGCGCCTCGCCGCCACCCTCGGCTTCGGCTCGGGGGACTTCGTCGAGATCGACGGCGAAGGCACGCCCTGGATCCTCGACCTGCTGCTCGGCGACGACCTCTCCCAGCAGGTGCTCGTCGGCCACGACCAGCCCTTCGAATCGCGCCCGCTGACCTCCGAGATCATCAACCGGATGCTCGGCGTCGAGGTCGAGGGCGACCCCTGAGCGCGCCCTGGCGCCGCGACGGCGACCCCGCGCCGAGCAGGGCAATCGCAAAGTCGACTTCGATGACGGGCAAGGGGAGTTCG
>SYOX01000377.1 GCA_005804885.1 Pseudomonadota bacterium | reverse complement strand
CGCCGCCTGCTTCTCCCACTCCGACCCCGCTCCCCATCCCATGCGACCTCCTCACGCTGCTCTCCAGAAGGCCTTGACTTACACCCTTTGAGCCCCCGCACACAACACACAACCCGATCCGAGCCGGGCGCGGCGTGGATCCGAGGGCGGCGCGCTGGACCTGCGCCGTTGCGCGATCCCTCCCGATCTGCTACAGCCTGGGTCGAGTCGAGGCGGCGTCCGACGGGATCGGGCCGGCCTTGACGACTTCCCCGCGTCGCACCACGGAGCGCGCCGAGGCGCGAAGGTGAGCCATGCCGCCGAGCACCATGCCCCCCAAGGGCACCCGCGATCTTCTGCCGGGAGAGGCGCGCAGGCGCCAGTACATCACTCGCATCATCGAGGCCGCCTACGAGGCCCACGGCTTCGAGCCGCTGATGACCCCCTCGATCGAGAACCTCGACACTCTGCTGGGCAAGTACGGCCAGGAGGGCGACCAGCTCATCTTCAAGATCCTCAAGCGCGGCGAGAGCTTGCAGCGCGCGATGGCCGGCAAGGGGGAGATCGGCGAGGGCGATCTGGCGGACCTTGGGTTGCGCTATGACCTGACCGTGCCGCTGGCGCGGGTGGCCGCAGGCTCGCAGAACGCGCTGCCCAGGCCCTTCAAGCGCTACCAGATCCAGCAGGTCTGGCGGGCCGATCGCCCGGCCAAGGGGCGCTTCCGGGAGTTCACCCAGTGCGACGTGGACATCGTCGGCGCCGCGTCGATCTGCGCCGATGCGGAGGTGTTCTCGGCGGCGGCGACGGCGCTCACGGGGCTGGGCTTCTCGGACGTGGCGCTGATGACCAACCACCGCGACGTCCTCTTCGGGCTGATCGAGGCCGCCGGCATCGACCCGGCGCTGGAGGGATCGGCCCTGGTCGCCGTCGACAAGCTCGACAAGATCGGCTGGGGCGGGGTCACCAAGGAGCTCAAGGAGCGCGGCCTGAGCGAGGCCTGCGTCGATCGTCTGCGCGCGCTGCTGGACGTGGACGCCGCCTCCAACGCCGCCACCCTGGATCACCTCGAGGCGGCCCTGAAGGACAGCGCCCGCGGCCAGAAGGGCGTCCGCGAGCTGCGCGAGATCTTGTCCCTGACCGCCGCCTCGCCGGCCGGCCCGCTGGTGCGGATCTCGCCCTACATCGCGCGGGGCCTGTCCTATTACACCGGCCTGATCGTCGAGGCCGTCACGCCCCAGCTTGCCGGCAGCATCGGCGCCGGTGGCCGCTACGACGGGCTCGTGGGCATGTTCCTGGGCCGGGATCTGCCCGCGGTGGGCTTCAGCCTCGGGCTCGATCGCCTGGAGGTCGTCATGGAGGCGCTGGGCCTCTTCCCCGCGCGCCTCGACGGCGCCCCCGAGGTCATGGTCGCCGCCATGGGCGATCCGGTCGGCGACATGGCCCTGGCCGCGGCCCTGCGGGGCCAGGGTTTGCGGGTCGATGTGTGCGTGGAGCCCGACGCGCGCCTCGGCAAGCAGTTCAAGGCCGCCGACGGCCGGGGGATACGCTTCGTGGCGATCCAGGGCTCGGAGGAGCGCGCCCAGGGGCAAGTGGCGATCAAGGATCTCCTGACCGGCCACCAGCAGTCCATGGGCCGCGATACCGTCGCGGCGGCCATCGCCGCCACCCTCCGCGGCCCGTCTGACGGCGCCGAAGGGGCCTGACCCATGGACACCTCCGGTCAGTGGCGCGCCAGACCCTTGACCTGGCTCGACGGCGCCATCGGGCTCGGCCTGGGGGTCGCCTTCGTCGTCGTCCTGATGGGGACGGTGAACATGGGCTTCGTGCGCGACGAGGGGTACTACTTCCACGCCGCCTACGACTACCTCGGCTGGTTCAAGTCCATGGCCGTCCTCTTCGACCAGGGCGACTGGACCACCTCCTTCACCCAGGCCGAGATCGACCGCCACTTCGCCTACAACCAGGAGCACCCCGTCCTCACCAAGGTGCTCTTCGCCCTGAGCCACTGGGTCTTCCACGAGGGCCTGGGGTGGATGAGCCCGTCGAGCTCGATGCGCTTCCCCGCCACGCTCTTCTCCGGGCTCCTCGTCACCCTGGTCTACCTCTTCGGCGCCGAGGCCTTCGGGCGCTGGCACGGGCTCTTCGCCGCGCTGGCCACCATCGCCATGCCTCGGCCCTTCTTCCACGCCCACCTGGCCGCCTTCGACTACCCCATCAACACGATGTGGTTCTTCGTCACCTACGCCTGGTGGAAGAGCCTCCAGAGCGACCGCTGGGGCTGGGCCGCCGGCCTGATCTTCGGCGTGGCCCTGAGCGTCAAGCACAACGTCTTCTTCCTGCCGCCGATCTTCGTCCTGCACTGGCTCCTGATCCGAGGAGGCGAGGCCCGCCTCGTCGTGGTCGACGGCCGACGGCGCGTCCAGCTCCCGCCCATCCCCGTGGCCTTCCTCTCGATGGCGACCCTCGGGCCCCTGGTCTGGTACGTGCTTTGGCCGAGCCACTGGTTCGACACCTACAACCGCGTCTTGTGGTACTTCAACTTCCACCTCAAGCACGTCCATTACTTCCAGTATTACTTCGGCCAGAACCTCTACCAGCCCCCCTTCCCGATCGAGTACCCCTTCGTCATGAGCCTCGTGACGATGCCGCCGGCGACGCTGGCCGCCTTCGCCATCGGCACGGTGGCGATGATCGCCCTCTGGCTGCGCGCCGAGGGCGGGTCGCCTCCGCTTGAGCGCCTGCGGCGGCGCTTCAGAGCCCGCTTCGGGGCGCAGGAGCGCGATCCCCGCGCGACGGGCTGGCTGCTGGCGCTGTCGGTCTTCGTCCCCTTCGCCGTCATCGCCCACCCGAACACGCCCATCTTCGGCGGCATCAAGCACTGGATGCCCGCGATGCCCTTCATGGCCCTCGTCGCCGCCGTGGGCGCGCTGGCCGCCGCCGAGGCCCTGGCCGGGCTCCTGCCCGAAGGCGCCAGGGTCGCCCGGGTCGCCGCGACGGCCTCCTTCCTGGGGCTGGTGATCGCGCCGGCCATCACCGCGACCGCCCACAACCACCCCCACGGGACCGCCTACTACAACGAGCTGATCGGCGGCGCGCGCGGGGCCGCCGATCGCAAGATGATGCGCAAGTTCTGGGGCTACTCCGGCCGCAATGGGCTGCCCTTCCTCAACCGCGAGGTGCCCCCCAGCGGCCAGGTCTTCTTCCAGAACACCAACCACGACAGCGTCGCGATGTACAAGCGCGACGGGCTGCTGCGCGCCGACATCCGACACGGCGCCATGCCCGTGGCCCACTTCGGCCTCATCCACCACCAGATGGCCTCCCGCTCCCTGGAGCTTGAGATCTGGCAGGCCTACGAGACCCGCAACCCCGCCATGGTCGCCACCTACGAGGGCGTCCCCCTCCTGAGCATCTACCCCAACACCCGCCGCCTCCCCCCCATCGCCCCCGAGCTCATCCCCGGCAAGGAGCCTCCCCCGTGAACCGACGATCCCCAATTATCTCAACGGTTTACGTGACTAATTCGCTCCCGGTCGCCCTCGCCGCTCTGGTCGCGCTGGCGGCGGCGCTCTTGTTGAGCGCGCCCGCGCAGGCGGTCCCCTCGATCACGACCCAGGTCAACGATCTGGCCGGCGTGATCCCGCCCGCCGACGCCGCCCGGATCTCGGAGCAGCTCATCAAGCACCGCGACGCCACGGGGGTCCAGATGGCGATCCTGACGGTGGCGACCACCGAGGGCGTCCCCATCGAGGATTTCTCCCTGCAGGTGGCCGAGCAGTGGGGCGGCGGCGGCAAGAAGAAGGACGACGGGGTCCTGTTCGTGCTGGCGGTTCAGGATCGGACGATGCGGCTGGAGGTGGGCTACGGCCTGGAGGACAAGCTGACCGACAGCGTCGCCAGGCGGCTCATCGACAGCATCAAGCCCGACCTTCGCGCGGGCGACTTCGGCCTGGGCGCCTCGCGGGTGGCCGCCGGCGTCCTGGAGAAGACCGGCTCGCCCGACCTGGCCGCCGCCGTCATGTCCTCTGGAGGCCAGCGCGAGATCCAGCCCTTCACCCCCCAGGACACCTCCAGCGGCCCCCCCGCCTTGTCGCAACCTGATCGGGGTATTTCAGGCGAGGAGCCCGTGGTGAAGGGGTTCGTTGGCCTTGGGTTCTTGTTGCTGCTGGCCTCGGTGATCCTCTTCTTCGTGGACGGGAGGCGACACAAGGATCCATTCCAGCGCCACAAGAACTTCAAGGTCCAGGGCTTTCTCCATTACGCCGTCGTCGTGGCCGTGGCCGCGGCCCTGGCGCTGCGCGCCTCGTCAGATTCCCTCTCGATGAGCATCGGCTTTGGCGCTGTCGGGTTCGCGGTCCTCTTCGGGGCGCGGATCGCGGTCCTCGGCTGGCTGCGCCGCGCGCCCCGCACCTGCGCGTCCTGCTCGGAGAGGATGGTGCGCCTCGACGCCTCGCAGGAGGGCGGCTTCTTGAGCGCCGGGCAGCGGGCCGAGGCGTCCATCGGGTCGATGATCCACGACGTCTGGAAGTGTGCCTGCGGCAAGCACCGGATCGACAGCTACGCGCAAATGTCCTCCGCGTCCTCGTGCAGCTCGTGTGACTTCAAGACGCGGCGACGCACCGGATCGAGCGTGATCCAGGCGGCGACCTACTCCAGCTCGGGCCTGCGAGAGGTCACCTACCAGTGCGCCCACTGCCACCACACCGAGCGCACGACCGAGACCATCGCCCAGCTCCAGCGACCCTCCAGCAGCTCGTCCAGCTCATCGTCCAGCTCATCGTGGTCCTCCAACTCCAGCGGCTCGTCGTCCAGTTCGTCGTCCTGGTCAGGGGGCGGGGGCTCCTTCGGCGGCGGCGGCGCGTCCTCGTCCTGGTAGACTCGTTGCCCCACATCAGCGATCCCGGCGGTCGAAGGTCAGAGTCCAGATCCGGCGCCGCCCCAACCCGAGGGCCAGGATGAGGAGCAGCGCCGGTCCCCACGAGCCCGTCGCCTGCGAAGCCACTCGACAGCCGGCGCACCCGCCCTGCGTGGAGCGCAGCAGGGCGGCGCTGTGCTCGTCGGTCTGAATGGGGGTGGAGCGGCCCGAGGGGATGAAGGCGGACCAGAAGTAGGGGTGGGACCACTGCGACGAGCCCAGGAGCTCCAGCCGGGCCGCCCTGAGCGCCTCAGTCCTGCCCTGGCCAGCCATCAGGCGGCGATAGTAATCGACCATGAGGGCCTCGGTGGCCTCGTCGGAGACTTGCCACAGGCTCATGACCTGGCTCTCGGAGCCGGCCAGCGTCAAGGCCCGCCGCAGCCCGTAGACTCCCTGACCGACCCGGCTCTCGCCCACCGCCGTCTCGCAGGCCGACAGGACCACCAGCCGCGTGCCCCCGAGGTTCAGCCCCGCCGCCTCGGCCGCCGTCAACACCCCGTCTTCGCCCTGGCCACCACCCGCAAGCTCATTGGCCCCCGCCATCACGAGGCCCGAGCGCAGCAGCGGGTTCTCCAGCGTCGCGATCTGCGGCTCTTCCGCCTCCAGCCCCCCCACCTGGGTCCTCTTGAACCCTCGCCCGTCGCTGGCGACAGGCTGGGGCTGATCGTTGAGGAAGAAGCCGTGGGTGGCGACATGCAAGATGATGGGGGCCTGGGCCTGTTTGAGCAGCCCCTCGGTGGCCTGTTGGCCCTTGAATGAGCGGACATCGGCCAGCAAGCGCCCGATGGCCTCAGCCTCCCGGGCCGTCCCCGGCAGCCGCTCCCACCGGCTCTGACCCCAGGCCCCCGAGCGGGTCTGGCCCTCGCGCTCTGCGGCCTCGCCTTGGGCCTCATCCTGGGCAGACACCTGGCCCTCCCGATCGGGCCGTGCCTCGTCATAGTCGGGATCGGCGATCAGCAAGGGCGCGCCCTTCGGAGAGCTGGCCAGAGCGTGGGTGAGAAGATCGCGGCCCGAACCCAGGTAGGTCATCTGCAAGGTCTCGATGAGGTGGCGGCCCTCGGGGTCGACCAGCACCTCGAAGGGCAGCAGGTTCAACTGACCATCGGGGGCCAGCCACAAGTGCTCGACCCCCTCCAGGTGCTCCCTGACAGGCTCCAGCAGCAGCCCGTGGAGCTCTCGGGCCTGCTGGGCGATGTCGCGGGCGCTGGCCTGCCAGTCGCATGGGTTGCCCTGGGACTCGCTCCGAACACAGCCCATGATGGCCTCGCGCAGCGCGTCCACCTTGGCGTCGATGGGGCCGGCCTCCCCCAGGTTCGCCCAGCCCAACCGCCCGTCCCCACGCAGCACATAGACCCCATAGCGCAACGCCCCCCATCTGTCTTGATCCCGCTTGGCTCGAAAGGGCTTGTAGGCGACCCACTCGATGAGGGCGGCCTTGGGCTCGATGGCCTCCTGAACCCGCTCCAGGGTGACAGGCTGGTTTTCAACGCGGAAGAGGGCGCTCTGCCGCCCCAACTCCTCCTCCAACACTTCGATCTGCCCAAGAAGCGCATTGACGCGCGCCCGGTGGGCCTCGACACCCTCGACGCCAGGACCCTTGAGCGACAGGTTGGACAAGGCCCCGCGCAAGGCCACGAGGTCGTCGAGCGAGGCCAGCGCTTTGGGATCGAGGCTCTGTCGGATGAGGCGCAGGGCAGAGGACTGAGCGTCCAGAACCCTGCCTTTGCGCTCAAGGGTCGTGCTCAGGCCAAGCCGAGCGGCCAGCTCCGAGCCGACCATGTTGTCCAGATGCAGAGAGGCGGTGGCATAGGTCGAGCCATTGAGGGTGGAGATGTAGGCTTGCTTCTGGCGTTCGGAACCTGAAGTCAGCATGAGGGACAAGCGCCTGTTCTCGATGGCCCCCGCCTGCTCCTTCCACTCCAATGCCCGCTCATAGTCCCCTTTGGCCTGGTAGAGCCCTGCGAGGTTGTCGAAGGATATGGCAGTGGAGGGATGCTCTTCTCCCAATACCTTGCGGTAGATCTCCAAGGCCTTGAGATACAAGGGTTCTGCCCGCTCATAGTCCCCTTTGGCCTGGTAGAGCAATGCGAGGTTGTTGAAGGATGTGGCAGTGTCGGGATGCTCTTCTCCCAAGACCTTGCGGCAGATCTCCAAGGCCTTGAGATACAAGGGTTCTGCCCGCTCATAGTCCCCTTTGTCCTCGTAGAGCCCTGCGAGGTTGTTGAAGGAGGCGGCAGTTTGGGGATGCTCTTCTCCCAAGACCTTGCGGCAGATCTCCAAGGCCTTGAGAAACAAGGGTTCTGCCCGCTCATAGTCCCCTTTGTCCTCGTAGAGCCCTGCGAGGTTGTTGAAGGAGGTGGCAGTTTGGGGAT
>SYOX01000376.1 GCA_005804885.1 Pseudomonadota bacterium | reverse complement strand
GCCTGACCGTTGCCGAGAGGAGCCCCGCTGGATGACCATCATCTGGCGGGGCTTTCTCTCATCATCCGCTGTCCGCTCCAACATACAAGCCGCGCGGTGCAGCCGCGACAGCGGCAAACCCGTCGGTCCCCGGAAGGACCGCGTGTCCAACCAACAACGTCGACCCGCCGCGATCGTCTTGTCCCACGATCGTCGGTCCCCGAAAGGACCGCGTGTCCAACCAACGACGCCGACCCGCCGCGATCGACGTGTCCACCCAACAACGCCGACCCGCCGGGATCGATTGTTCCCGACGGGGTCTTGTCCCTCAACCGTCGGTCGCCGAAAGGACCGCGTGTCCAACCGTCGAAGCCAACCCGTCGCTTGTCTCTGTCGTCCGGGCGGGATTGTCAGGGGGCGTGTTCTTGGGGTAGGCTCCCGGTCCAGACTTCTGAGGCGAGGTGTGCCGAACGGTTTGTGGGGTTTCGAGGGCTCTCAAAGGGGGAGCGCCGGGGCTCTGGGCAGATCGGCGGTGAGGAGGGCGGATGGGTCAGTTCGTGGCGGTGGGCGCGGCGGTCTTGACGGTGTCGGACACTCGGACGATCGAGACGGATCGGTCGGGGGCCTTGATCGTGGAGCGGTTGCAGGCCATGGGCCACGCGGTGATCGATCGTCGGATCGTGGTCGACGAGGTCGAGGCGATCCGGGCGGCGGTGGCCGGCTGGGTGCATGACGCGCGGGTTTCCGTGGTGATCACGACGGGGGGCACGGGGGTGACCTTCCGGGACGTGACGCCGGAGGCGGTCGCGCCGCTTGGGACGCGCCACATCCCTGGCTTCGGAGAGCTCTTCCGGATGTTGAGCTATCGGGACATCGGCACCAGCACGATCCAGTCGAGGGCGGAGGCCTGGCTGTGCGGCGAGACCTTCGTCTTCGTGCTGCCCGGGTCGACGGGCGCGGTGCGGCTGGGGATGGACGAGATCCTGGTCCAGCAGCTCGATATCCGCCACAAGCCTTGTAATTTCATCGAGTTATTGCCGAGGATACGACGCCCCGCGCAGGAGTGAGGCGTCGACTCAAACGGACAACCTGAGCGAGAGGAGCCTTCCGTGAGACAGACCACAGCCGAAGAGCGCCGCCTGACGGCCCACCGAGAGAAGCGCGCGAACTGGAAGAACTGGGGGCCCTACCTGTCGGATCGGGCGTGGGGGACGGTGCGGGAGGATTACAGCCCCGACGGCTCGGCCTGGAACTACTTCCCCCACGACCACGCGCGCAGCAGGGCCTACCGTTGGAACGAGGACGGCCTGATGGCCATCTCGGATCGCAACCAGTATCTGTGCCTGGGCCTGGGGCTCTGGAACGGCAAGGATCCGATCCTCAAGGAGCGCCTCTTCGGCCTGACGGGCGTGGAGGGCAACCACGGCGAGGACGTCAAGGAGTATTACTACTACCTGGACGCGACGCCGACGCACAGCTACCTCAAGGGGCTCTACAAGTACCCGCAGGCCGAGTTCCCCTACGGGGATCTGGTGGTCAAGAACCGCGAGCGCGGCTACAAGGAGGCGGAGTACGAGCTGGCCGACACGGGGATCTTCAACGAGGGCAGGTACTTCGACGTCTTCGTGGAGTACGCCAAGCCCTACCAGTCCGACGTCCTGATGCGGATCACGGCGATCAACCGGGGTCCGGACGCGGCCCCGCTGACGCTGGCGCCGCAGATCTGGTACCGCAACACCTGGAGCTGGGGCTACCCCACGGGCCCGATGGGGGACGTCGAGGGCAAGCCGGTGATGCGGTGGATGCCCTCGGCCGAAGGCACGGCAGGGGTGGAGATGATGCACGCGGCGGCGGATCTGTACTACCTCTACGCCAAGGGCGCTCCGGAGCTGATCTTCACCGAGAACGAGACCAACAACGAGCGGCTCTTTGGCTGCGAGAACGCCTCGCCCTACGTCAAGGACGGCTTCCATCGCTACCTCGTCGACGGCGAGAAGGACGCGGTCAACCCGGATCGGGTCGGGACCAAGGTGGCGGCGGTCTACCACAAGGTGGTCGAGGCCGGGGAGTCGTGGACGGTGGAGCTGCGCTTGACGCAGGTCGAGTCCAACGTGCCCTTCAAGGACTTCGACGCCTACTTCGAGCGTCGGATCCGGGAGGCGGACGAGTTCTACGACTCGGTTCAGGCGCCGGGGATGGGCAAGGATGAGCGCAGCGTCCAGCGGCAGGCCCTCGCCGGGATGGTCTGGAGCAAACAGCTCTTCTACTACGACATCGAGCAGTGGATGAAGGGCGACCCGGGTACGCCGCCGCCGCCGGAGTCGAGGCGTCGAGGCCGCAACCGGGACTGGATCCACCTGGCGAACTTCGACATCATCTCGATGCCGGACAAGTGGGAGTACCCGTGGTACGCGACCTGGGATCTGGCCTTCCATTGCGTGCCCTTGGCGCTGATCGACGCTGACTTCGCCAAGCGGCAGCTGGAGCTGATCACGCGCGAGTGGTACATGCACCCCAACGGCCAGCTGCCGGCCTACGAGTGGGCCTTCTCGGACGTCAACCCGCCGGTGCACGCCTGGGCGCTGTGGCGGGTGTACAAGATCGACGCCAACCAGCAGGGGCGGCCCGACGTCGACTTCCTCGAGAGCGTCTTCCACAAGCTGATGCTCAACTTCACCTGGTGGGTCAACCGCAAGGACGCCGAGGGCAGCAACATCTTCCAGGGCGGTTTTCTGGGGCTGGACAACATCGGGGTCTTTGATCGGTCGGCGGAGCTGCCCACGGGCGGGCGGATCGATCAGTCGGACGGGACGAGCTGGATGGCGGCCTTCTGCCTGCAGATGCTGACGATCTCGCTGGAGCTGTCCAAGAAGACGCCCTGCTATCAGGACACGACGACGAAGTTCTTCGAGCACTTTTTGCGGATCGCCCACGCGATGAGCAACATCGGGGGCGAGGGCAAGAGCCTGTGGGACGACGAGGACGGCTTCTTCTACGACGCGCTGCACCTGCCGGACGACACGACGCACTCGCTCAAGGTGCGCTCGCTGGTCGGGCTGCTGCCGCTCTTCGCCGTCGAGACGATCGAGCCGGAGGTGCTGGCGAGGATGCCGGACTTCGATCGGAGGATGCACTGGTTCATGGAGCACCGGCCGCACCTGGTGGGCAACATGGCCAGCATCGACCTGGAGGGCCAGGGCAAGCGGCGCATGTTCGCGATCCTGACCCGGGATCGCCTCGTGCGGGTGCTGCGGCGGATGCTGGACACCAACGAGTTCCTGTCGGACTACGGCATCCGGTCGATCTCGCGCGCGCACAAGGATGAGCCCTACGTGCTGCGGGTCGGTGGCCGGGAGTACACCGTGGAGTACTGGCCGGCCGAGAGCAAGAGCGGGCTCTTCGGGGGCAACTCGAACTGGCGGGGGCCGATCTGGTTCCCGGTCAACTACCTGATCATCGAGACGCTGCAGAAGTTCCACCACTACTACGGCGACGATCTGAAGGTGGAGTGCCCGACGGGCTCAGGCGTGTGGATGAACCTGGAGGAGGTGGCCCGGGACATCTCGCAGCGGCTGATGAACATCTTCCTGCTGGACAAGAACAACTCGCGGCCGGTCTACTGCGAGGAGAACGCGATCTTCCAGACCGACCCGAACTGGCGCGACCACGTCCTGTTCTACGAGTTCTTCCACGGCGACAACGGCCGCGGCGTCGGCGCCAGCCACCAGACCGGCTGGACGGGGCTGGTGGCCAAGCTGCTGCAGCAGTCCGGCGCCAAGGAGTGAACCCCGCGCGCGCCTGAGAGGCCGCCACTGCGTGGGCGTCGTGGGGTGCCTTGCCCCCTGAACCCCGCGCCTGGAGGCCGCCGCTCGCCCCTCTTCGTGCCCAGAAAGACCATCCTGAGCCCCGCGCGCCTGGAGGCCGCTTGATCCGACAGGGGTCCGGCGGCCTCGATGCGCTCTGCCGGCCGGCGCGCCGCCGCCTCGGCCACGCGATCGGGCGGGGAGCGGCGAGCGCCCGCAGATCGAGGTCGGGCGCCGAACAGTCGTTCGGTTTTTGCGCGGCGCGGTTGCGCACCCCGCGCGGTGTTGGTAGATTCACGGTGCCGTCGATCCGCGTGTGATCGGCGTGTCGATGCCCTCGTCGACGAGATCGGCGAGGCGAGTGACACCACACGAGTGGCGGGCAGGGGCGTGAGCGACAAGGATCAGGCGGGGCCGGTGGGCAAGGGCAAGCGCTTCTTGAAGCTGGCGGGGATGACGGCGTCGGTGGCGGGCAACTACGCCCGGACGCGGATCAAGTCGGCCTTCCAGGAGGCCGGCGAGGCGGCCCGGGAGAGGGCCGAGACGCACTCGCTCAACGGGGAGCGGATCGCCAAGACGCTCGGGGAGCTCAAGGGCGCCGCGATGAAGGTGGGCCAGATGGCCTCGGTGGCCGGCGACGTGCTGCCGAGGGAGCTGGCCACGGCCCTCAAGAGCCTCCAGAAGGAGGCGCCGCCGATGCCCTACGAGGTGATCGCGGCGCAGATCGAGGCGGAGCTGGGCGCGCCGCCGGAGGTGCTCTTCTCCCGGTTTGATCGGGAGCCCTTCGCGGCGGCGAGCATCGGGCAGGTGCACAGGGCGCAGGTCGACGACGGCCGGGAGGTGGTCGTCAAGGTGCAGTACCCCGGCGTGGACAAGTCGGTGGACTCGGATCTGACGCACCTGAAGATCGCGCTCAAGGCCAGCGGGCTGGTCAAGGTGGACGCCAAGGCGCTCAACGCGCTCTTCGAGGAGCTGCGCGCCCGTTTGCACGAGGAGCTGGACTACTGCAACGAGGCCGACAACGTGCGGGCCTTCCGGCAGTACCACGCCCGGCACGACTTCATCACCATCCCCGAGGTCGTCGGCGAGCGCAGCGCCAAGCGCGTCCTGACGCTGACCTACGAGCCGGGGACCAACATCAACAGCCTCGACGACGAAGGTTTTGATCAAGAAACGCGGGATCTTATCGGCGCGCACCTCTTCGAGATGACGCTGTCGCAGCTCTTTGACTTTGGCTCCATCCACGCGGACCCGAACCCGGCCAACTTCTCCTTCCGCAAGGACGGCTCGATCGTCCTGTACGACTTTGGCTGCGTCAAGAAGCTCAAGCCGGAGATCGCGACGGCCTACCGCGACACGATCGTCGCTGGGATCCGCGAGGATTACGACGGGATCGAGGCGGGCCTGCAGGCGCTGGGGGCCAGGGCGCCCGGCGGGCCGCCGGTCGAGTACAGCTACTACAAGCAGTGGCGCGACATGATCCTGACGCCCTTTCTGTGCGAGGGGCCTTTTGACTATCGCAGATCGACGATCCACGACGAGCTCAAGGCGATGATCCCCGGCCTGCTCAAGCGCTACGCCTCCTTCCAGCCGCCGGCCGAGCTGGTCTTCGTCGATCGCGTCGTGGGGGGCCATTACGGCAACCTGCGGATCATCGGCTCGAAGGGCCGCTTCCTGGACATCGTGCTGACCTACCTGTCGCCGGACGGCGAGCTGGCCGAGGTGATCGCGCGGCAAGGCGCGCGCTGATCTGGCCGCCGGCCCTGCTGGCCCGACCGGCGCGCTGCGCCTCGGAGTCGGGTCGACCTCGCGGCGTGAGCTTGTGTCGGGGGTCAAGGTTGTGTAATCAGAGGGCGCCTTTTGAACAGGACGTCTGGTCCGGAGGTCGTCGTCGTGACAAGGGTCACGAGCATGTCGCCTTCGCCCCGCCAGCCTCCAAACCGTGGGAGTCAAGACATGTTCGGACGCAGCAGAGATCTCTTCGATCCGCCCCCCATCGATATCCCCGGCGAGGGGAAGCTCCGCCTTGAGATGGAGACGAGCCACGGCACGATCCGAGGGGTGCTCTTTGAGAAGGAGGCCCCCAAGACGGTGGCCAACTTCGTGGGGCTGGCCACGGGGCAGACCAAGGGCAAGGCCTTCTACGACGGCCTGATCTTCCACCGGGTCATCCCCGACTTCATGATCCAGGGCGGCTGCCCGGAGGGCTCGGGGCGCGGCGGCCCTGGCTACGCCATCGCCGACGAGTTCGGCAAGGGGCTGCGGCACGATCGCGGCGGCCTCTTCTCGATGGCGAACTCGGGCCCGAACTCGGGCGGCTCCCAGTTCTTCCTGACCGAGGTGGCGACGCCCTGGCTGGACAACAAGCACGCGATCTTCGGCGAGGTCGACGGCCCGAGCCTGGAGCTGGTCAAGAAGATCGCCCGCGTCCCGCGCGGCGCCGGCGACAGGCCCAACGTGCCCGTGGTCATGAACCGTGTGTCGATCTTCCGGGGCTGATCGCCTCCTCCTTCTCCCTCCTCTCCTTCTACCTCCTTCTCACTCTCTCACTCTCTCACTCTCTCCCTTCTCCGCGGCGAGCGACTCCGTCTGCCCGAGCGGCTCAAGCGGCTCGGGGCTCAGTCGACCGGCGAGGTGATGCGCGCGCGCTCCTGGTCGAAGATCCCGTTGAGGATCTCGCGGGTGACGGCGTAGAGCGGGGGTATGCCCTCGATGGCCAGCATCGAGCCGCTGAGGTTGGCGTCGGCCATCAGGGGCAGATCGGAGGTGTAGTAGAGGTAGCGCATGAGCAGGTCCCGGCGCACGAAGCCCAGCTCGCGGGCCTCCTCGAGCGGCCGGTGGTAGTAGGAGCCCTCCATCTCCAGGCCGACGCAGCGCCACAGGTGCCGGTAGAAGTTGAGCATGACGCGGTTCTGGAGCAGCGTGCCGGCGACGGTCAGCACGGGGCCCTGGTGGATCGCCCGGTCGTGGCTCAGGGCGCGCAGGCGGTCGAGGTCGATGGCCTGGTTCAAGGGCTGGAAGCGGTCGTCGGTCTGGCGCACGAAGGCCGTGGGCATCAGGATGTCGCCCCGCCGTCCGGTGAGCCCGCCGGCCTTGCCCAGCACGTTGACGCTGTCGAGGTTGCGGCCGAAGAGCTTGATGAGGTTGGCGATGATCTCCTCGGCCTGCTGCCCGAAGGCGTAATCGATGTTGACCAGCAGGGCCCTCGACTGCATCGGCGGGGGGGTCAGGGCCGGGTCGATGGGCCGCAGGCAGAGCCCGGTGGTGTCAAAGAGCTGGACGCGGATGCCGGTGAAGGCCGTCTGGCTCAGCTCCAGGACGCCCTCGTGCTCGTCGATCGCGGCGCGGCGGGCCTCCTCGCTCGGCGTCGAGGTGCGGTAGTCGCGGCTGAGCGCCACGGCCAGATCCTGTCGGACGCCCCAGGAGCCTTTGAGCAGCGGGTGGTCGATCTTCTCGCCCCAGGCGATGATCGCCTCGGTCTGCTGGACCAGCCAGGTGCTCAGGCAGTTGGTCACCGAGTGGGTGTTGCTGCTGATGATGTGGACCCGGCGGTCCTTGGGAAGGGCGTTGGGGCGGTGTCCGATGAGCTCCTCGGTGGCCTCGGCGATCTGGGTGGTCCACACGTCGGCCTGGCTGCTGTTGTGGCGGCCGATCCGCTTCCAGACGTCGATGTTGAAGTCCTCGTGGTGCAGCGCCATGTCGCGCAGGCGCGCGCTGACCTGCCCGGGCCAGAGCCGCCGCAGCCCCTCGATCTCGTCGGCGTTGAAGGGCAGGCTCTTGAGCAGGCTCAGCTCCGGCTTGCGGCCCCCCTCGGCCTGCCCGGCGCCCTCCTGGGCCTGCGGGTCGGCCAGGAAGGCCGTCAGGCGGCTGAGGATCGCCGGGTCTTCGATGCGCTTGCGGATCTTGCGGGCCTCGACGGCCATCAGGCACAGGCACGAGAGCAGGTCGACCAGATCCGAGATCCCGTCGCGCAGCAGCACGATGCTCTTGCCGGGCATCATCTCGTAGATGGCCCTGCGCCGGCTGGGCGTCCCGACGGCCTCGAAGGTCGCCTGGGGGGTGCTGTAGAGCAGGGGCAGCTCGTCGGCCAGGAACCAGACCAGCGTCCGGGTGACGTGCGCGGGCAGCCTCCGGACGGCGTAGGCCAGGGCGTCGAAGTCGATCGTCGCGTGGTCGTCGACGTGCGGGTGCAGGGCCGGCTGAAGGGCCCTGTAGCGGGTCACGAGGGCGCTGAAGTCCATGCGGCCCTGGGCCACGCCGTGCAGGACCTCGGCCATGAAGCGGTCGAAGGCCATGAAGATGTTCTGTTTTTCGCGCAGGATCTGCCCCATCGCCCGCGCGAAGACCGGCGAGCGCCCCAGCAGCGCCAGGAAGGCCTCGCCGCTGAGCGCGTAGCAGCGCACCGAGCCCAGGGCTCGGGCCTCGAAGGCCCGCTTGCGATCGCCCAGCAGCACCGCGCGCTCGCCGAAGTGGTGGCCCGGCTCGATGACCTCGATCTTCTTGCTGTGGGTTTCGAAGTGGACCCACTGCTCGACCTGGCCCTCGATGAGCAAGAAGACCCGATCGTCGAGGTCCCCCTGGGCGAAGATCACCGCCCTGTCGGCGAAGCGCATCTCGACGAAGTCCGCGCGCAGCTCGGCCCGCTCGGCGTCCGACAGGAAGGTGAAGGGGATGAAGTCCAGTTCCTGCTTCATGGGCTTGTCCTTGGGGCGCGGCGGCGCGCGCTGGATCGAGGGGCTGCGGCCCCTGGGGTCAGGGTTGCCCGAGCGGGCCGCCGGTGTGGCCCATGTCGTTGCGCGTGGCGTCCAGGTCGTCGAAGGCCGGGGAGGGGTCGCCGGTGTTGCGGCAGGGCGAGTCGGGGGAGAGGCGGGCGGAGCCGTCGAGGAGGGGGTCGGCGGAGATGTTGCCCTCGCCCTCGGGGGCGCCGTTCTCGTGGTTGGAGTAGGTGACGGGGGCGTCGCAGCCCTCGACGTGGCGCCCGGTGCCGAGCCAGAAGATGTTGCTGGACAGCCGGCTGTCGATCAGCGCGGCGCCGCACTGGATGGCGCTGGCCTGGATGTTCCGGGCGTTGGCGTTGCCCAGGAAGGTGTTGTTGCGCACCTCGATCTGGCCGGCCCCGGCGGCGAAGACGATGGCGCCGGCGCCGTCGGCGGCGTCGGCCCTGTTGTCCTCGAAGAGGTTGCCGGACATCAGCGCCGTGGTCTGCTGCTGATCGATGAAGATGGCCCCGGCGACGCGATCGGGGTCGGGGTGGGTGGCGCGGTTGTCGCGGAAGGTGTTGCGGATCAAGCGGAAGTTGGGCGCCAGAGTCACGAGCATGGCCCCTCCGAGGCCGTCGCGGCCCGTGACCCGGTTGCCTTCGAAGAGGCTGTCCTGGACGGTGATGTTGAAGCCGGAGAGGGTCACGGGGGAGCTGAGCCCCTCGACCCCGCGGACCAGGAGGCGGTCGAGGGTGACGGCGCCGAGCTGGTCGATGGACTGGACGGTGAGCTGCTCCAACTCCAGGCGCTCCAGGCGCAGGGTGCGCGGCTGCCCCCGGTCGAGCTGGACGGTGAGGGCTGCGCCGACGAAGCGGCCGCCCTCGGGGTGTGAGGGGTCGGGGCGGACGGTGAGGGCCTCGGGCGGGTTGACGATGCTGAAGCTGGCGGGGGCGCCCGGCTGCAGGAGGACCACCTGGCAGCGCGCGTCGGCGGCCTCCTGGACGGTGTCGAAGAAGAGCGGCACGGTGCAGGGGTCGCAGCCCTCGTCGGTCTGCCCGTCGCAGTCGTTGTCCAGCCCGTCGCAGGCGGCCTCGACGGCCTCGTAGGCGGGGATCAGGCTGTAATCGGGCTCGACGAAGTCGCCGCCCGGTCCGGCGCAGACCTGCGTGGCGCCCTGGCAGACCCCCTCCTGTCGCTCGGCCAGCGGCGGGCCTGCGTCCTCGTCGGTGTCCCCGTCGCAGTCGTTGTCGATCCCGTCGCAGACCTCGGCGGCCCGGGGGTTGCGCCGTGCGTCGCCGTCGTCGCAGTCGCCGACGACGGCGACGTGGCGATCCGGCGCCCTGCAGGCGCGGCTGGTGATGTCTCCGCGGCCGAAGCCGTCCCCGTCGGCGTCGAGGAAGAAGAGGCTCAGGCGAGCCTCGCAGCCATTGCGCGCGTTGCCGTCGCAGTCGCCGAGATCGTCCGCGCAGCGGACCACGGTGCACTGGCCCTCGACGCAGGCGGCCTCGGCCGCGTCGGGGGGGGCGCAGCGCGCCCCGCAGCCGCCGCAGTGGGTCAGCGAGCCCTGGAGGTCGAAGTCCTCGTCGGTGTCCCCGTCGCAGTCGTTGTCGAGCCCGTCGCACGGCTCCTCGGCGCCGGGGTGCCGGTCCCGGTCATCGGGCGCGCAGTCCGGGCCCTCGCACTCGGGTCCCTCGCCGAAGCCGTCGCCGTCGGGGTCAAAGCAGGGCGTGCATTGTCCGATCGCGGGGGCGCATTGCAGCGCCTCGCCGACGAGCTGGCACTGCGCGCCCAGCGGGCAGGGGGTGTTGTCGGTGTCGCAGTCGCGGGTGCAGAAGCGGCCGTCCAGGAGGGTCGAGCAGCGGTCCTGGGGCCGGGGGCCGCAGTCCTCGTCGCGCTGGCAGGGGCCGCAAAAATCCAGGGGCGGCGCCTCGGGCTCGGGCTCGGGTTCGGGCTCAGTGTCGAGGGCGGCGTCGCAGCGGCCCTCGACGCAGCGCTCGCCGGGGGGGCAGGCGCCGTCGTCGACGCACTCGGCCGCCAGCGGCGCGGGGCCGGGGTCGTTGGAGCAGGCGCCCAGGGCGGCCAGCAGGAGCCCGGCCAGGGCGAGCACGGCGAGGGTCTGGGGGTGTGGAGCGGTGATCATGTCGGCGTCGTCCTCGTCTGTGGAGCCCACCCGCACAGCGTTCTGGATTCGCACCGCCGCGTCAAGAAGAAGGCGCGGGGCCGGGGCGATCGCCAAGTTCCCGGCGTGTCGGCGTCGTTGGCGGGCACGTCGATCACGGTGGGTCGACGTCGTTGACGGATACGTCGATCACGGCGGGTCGGCGTCGTTGACGGACACGTCGATCACGGCGGGTCGGCGTTGTTGACGGACACGTCGATCATGACGGGTTGGCATCGTTGACGGACACGTCGATCACGGCGGGTCGACGTTGTTGGCGGACATGTCGATCACGACAGGTCGACGTTGTTGGCGGGCACGTCGATCACGGCGGGTCGGCGTCGTTGGCGGGCACGTCGATCATGGCGGGTCGGCGTTGTTGGGTGGGCGTGCGGTCCTTCCGGCGACCGACGGGTTTGCCGCTGTCGCGGCTGCACCGCGCGGCTACTCTGTTTCGCCCCTCCGGGGCTCTCATTACCGAGCCGCCCCTTTGGGGCGGGAGGGGATGGGACAACGCACCGATAAGGCCAATCGGCCGGTTGTTGTCCGGGTCCCTCTCGCCTGTAAATCACCACGCCCTTCAATATCACGAGGGGGGACAGCACTTTAGAGCCCCGGAGGGGCGAGACGCCGTCGGCATGAGACGCCGTCGGCATGAGACGCCGTCGGCATGAGACGCCGTCGGCATGAGACGCCGTCGGCATGATCGTAGCCGCGGGTGCAGCCGCGATAGCGGCAAACCCGTCGGCGTCGGGCGGGTCCGGCAAACCCGTCGGTCGTCGGAAGGACCGCGTGCCCATCCAACGACGCCAACCCGTCGGGATCGTCTTGCCCTTCGATCGTCGGTCGCCGAAAGGACCGCGCGCCCATCCATCGAAGGGGATCCGTCGTCATCACTGCGCGGGCTGTGGTGGATCGGCCCCGCGTCGAGGCCCTCGCGACCCGCCCCAGGCGGCCAGCGATCCCGCCGGGGGCTCCTGCGGCCCGCCCCTGGCCTGCGGCGCCCGTCCAGCGAGCCTCCCGGCCCGCCGGGTCTGTCCGGCGGTCCTTCGAGGTGTCAGATCGAGGCCATGGCCCAGGCGGCGCTGACCTCGGCGACCTTCTCGTCGTCGTCGAGGCCCTTCCACTGGTCCAGGGCGATGGCGTAGGCCTCGGCGGCCTCGTCCATGCGGCCGGCGGCGGCGGCGTTGTCGGCGGCCAGCTGGGTGCACCAGGCGATGTCTCGGTCGTAGATCTTGTGGTCGGCCAGCGCCTCGGCGGCGCGGTCGGCGCAGCGGCGCCAGGTGTCCCAGTCGCCCTTGAGGGGGGCGCAGGCCATCAGAGCGGCGTGGACGTAGACCATGAAGCCGCCGCCGCCGCGCTCCTCGAAGGCGAGCTCGACCTCGGTGAGGGTGGCGCGGGCGTCGTCGTGCTGGCCGCGGGCGAGCAGGACGAGGCCGAGGTTGAGCCTGGGGATGAGGCCGTCGGCGCCGACGGAGGCGAAGTGCTCGACGGCCTTGCGGTAGCCGGCCTCGGCGGCCTCCAGGTCGCCACGGTGGCGGGCGACCTCGGCCAGGACGTTGTGGGCGTTGGCGATGCCGAACTTGTGGCCGATCCGGGCGTAGAGGGTCAGGGCCTGCTGGGTCAGGTCCTCGCAGCGCACGAGGTCGCCGCGGCTCTGGGCGATCTGGCCGAGCATCTTGAGGCTCATGGCGACGCCGGGCTCGTTGCCGGCCTCCTTGAAGAGCTTGAGGGCCTTGTGGGTCAGGTCGAAGGCCAGGTCGACCTGGCCCCGGCGCTGGAGGACCTCGGCGAGCCCGATGAGGGTGTTGGCCAGGCCGAGGTCGTCCTTCTGGGCCTCGAAGTGGGTCAGCGCCTCGCGGTAGAGGTCGGCGGCGCGCTCGAACTCGCCCTTGCGGCGGGCGACGTCGCCCATGATGCGCAGCGCCTGGGGCAGCAGGGGCCAGCCGTGGATGCGGGCGAGCTGCTCGGCGGCGGCGGCCTTCTCGTGGGCCTCGATGTGTTTGTCCTGAAAAAGCAGGCCCTTGGCCAGCGCGACCTTGCCCTGCCCGCGCCGCATGTCGTGGAGCGGGGCCTCCAGGTCGTCCAGCGCCGCGTCGCGCTGGGCG
Organism: Pseudomonadota bacterium; assembly: GCA_005804885.1. GTDB lineage: Bacteria > Myxococcota_A > Bradymonadia > Bradymonadales > SYOX01. The sequence goes on along the minus strand of SYOX01000376.1, from coordinate 21,082 downwards.
AGCAGCGCGCGGGCGACGCGGACCTCCTGCTCGGTCAGGCGCTCCTCGGCGGCCTGGAGCAGGGCGTCGACGGCGGGGGCCTTGAGGCCGGCGCCGAGGAGGTGTCGGGCGCGCCGCTCGGCCACGCGGCGGCCGCCGCGGGGGTAGAGGTCGGCGAGCATGTCGGCGCAGGCCGCGTGGAGCACGGGCCAGGAGCCGTCCTCCTGGGAGATGCGCTCGATCGTCTCGCGCAGCATCCCGTGGGCGAAGTTCCAGCCGCCGACGGCGACCTTGGCCAGCCGCGTGGCCAGCAGCTTGTCGAGCAGATCCAGCGGCAGGGCGACCTTGGCGTTGGCGCAGGCCAGCTTCCACTCCAGGCCGTTGACGCTCTGGCCCATGATGGCCGCGATCTCCAGGGCCACGCGCGCCTGCGGGGGCTGGGCCTCCAGCAGCCTGTGGACGCGCGTGCTCCAGACCCCATAGAGGTCGTCGGGCAAGGTGGGCCGCTCGCCCGACGCCAGCACGAAGCCGCCAGGCCCCACCTCCAGCACCCCGCGCTGGACCCAGTCGCCGACGATCTGGACCGCGAACTGGGGGTTGCCGCCGCTGCGCTCCTCGACCTCGGCGGCCAGATCGCCCTGGAGCGCCAGCAGCTCCTTGATCAGCGTGGCGCGGTCGCCCGGGGCCAGCGGCCCGACCTCGAACTGGGTCGCCCCCGGCAGGGTCAGCAGGTCGCGCAGCGCCCACCAGGCCACCTGGGCCTCGGCCAGCGCCTCGTCGCGCGCCGTCAGCAGGAAGAGCACCGAGGTCGGCTGCTCGTCCTGGGCGTTGAGGACGTGCGCGACCAGCTCCAGCGAGTCCGAGCCCCACTGGACGTCATCCATCCACACGATCAGCGGCCGCTCGCGCCCCAGCCGCCCCAGGTGCCGCGCGATGACGCTGTGCCGCTCGACCGCCCGGCTGAAGTGGATCTTGGCCACCCCGCGGGCGATGTCCTTCTCGGTGGCCGGCGACATGATCTCGACCAGGGCGGCGGCCTCGTAGGGGTCCGCGACCCCAAGCGCCTTGAGCTGGCCCTGGAGGCGTTCGAGCGCCTCGCGGTGGGTCAGCCCCAGGCTGCGGGTCTGCGCCGCGAGCATCCCGGCCAGGCCCGTGCTCTGGCCCCCGTTGGGGCTGTGCTCCACGCGCACGATGGAGGCCACCCCAAGCTCGTGGGCCCGCTCGCAGATCCACTCGACCAGCCGGCTCTTGCCCACCCCCGCCGAGCCCGTCAGCAGCGCCGCCCGCGCCTGGCCGCCCCCATGGACGCCCTTGAGGATCTCCCAGAGCCTGTCCCGGAGCTCCTCGCGGTCCACCAGCGGGATCGTGTGCAGGCCGTAGAGCCCCAGGCCGACCCCCAGGAGCTGGATGTTCGGCGGCACCTCGCTGCGCCGCCACGAGTCCGGCATCAGCGGCGCGACCGCCCGCCCGCCGCCGTCCCCGCGCGCGACCAGCTCGCCCGGCTTCGTGAGGCCGGTCGTGTCCAGCGCCCCCGGATCCTCGATCATCATCGTCGCCGCCGCCAGGTCGCTGCGCGTGTCCCCCTCGTCCTCGTCGCCCTCGACGGCCGACATCTGCAGGGTCCCCGCCTCGGGCGCCGGCGAGCGCTCGTCGCTCAGCTCGATCCCCTCAAGCGCGGCGACCGCGTCCGCGGCCCGCTGGAAGCGCTCGCCCGGGTCCTTGGCCAGCAGCCGCCCCACCCAGGCCTCGAGGGCCGGCGGCATCGGGTGGGTCGGCGCGAAGACCGGCGGCTTCGAATCCAGGTGCAGGCGGCACAGCTCCGCGAAGTCCTTGGCCGCGAAGGGCGCCTGCCCCATCGTCAACTTGTAGACCACGCAGCCGAGCGCGTAGAGGTCCGTCCACGGCCCGTAATCCCGCCACTGACCCCGAAGCTGCTCCGGCGCCATGTACATCGGCGTCCCGATCGTCAGATCGCGGCTCTCCGCGCTGCTGGTGCTGTCGAGCACGTGCGCGATGCCGAAGTCCGTCAACTTCAACCCCGGCCTCAAGTCCTCCGCGCCCGCCATCAACACATTGCCCGGCTTCAAATCCCGATGGATGATCCCCCGCGCGTGCCCGTGCGCCAGAGCCTGCAACAAGCTCAAGGCCACCAGCCGCACCTCGCGCCAGCGCAGCGGCTCCTTGAGCCGGCTCAACGACCCCCGGCTGGCGTACTCCATCACCATGTACGGGCTGCCCTGCACCAGCGCGCCGCGCGACAAGGCCGCCGTCTCGGCCTGGATCGTCCCGTGATCAAAGACCTTGATCACCCCAGGGTGATCCAGCCCCGCGCTGGCCCTGATCTCGTTCCGGAAGGCCTCCAGCGTCTCCGTGCGCCTCGCCCGCGCCATCGTGATCACCTTGACCGCGACCTGCGTGCCCTGCGCGACGTGCGCCCCTCGCCAGACCTCCCCCATCCCGCCGCGCGCGATCCGCGCGTGCAGCTCAAAGGGACCCAGCGGCAAGGTCGGGCGACCGCCGCCGCTCGGCGACCCTGCGCCGCCCTCTTTCGTGTCCTCGACCCCCACAGGCCCTCGATGAGTCTCTCGGACGCCTCCAGCGCGCGAACCAACGCGCCTGAACCTGCCGATCCCGCATACCCTGAGTGATGCAGGGTTCACCGCCTGTTTTCAAGTCCCCCGAACCCCTGTCACACCAAATGATGTCGCCCAGCCCCCCCGCGTGGGTCAGGTGAGGTCGCGCGGATCGTCCTGGAAGCGGGTGACCCCGGCCTGTCGCTTCGAGCGCGACCTCAAGCGCCAGGAGGCCAGGCCGCGCGGCTTCGCTGATGACCGTCAGCGCAAGACCCGACGCCGATCGCTCGGCGCCGGTGCCGACTCGCACACGACAGACCGGGTTCACTCATCTTGCTGCGCCACGGGGGGCGGCTCGGGTGGCGCGATCGGCATGGGGCGCTCCCTTTCGGCCTCGATGGCCTTGGCCAGATCCTTGGGCAGCGCGTCGCTGATGAGCATGCCGATCTCGCGGCACTCGGCCTTGGCGCCCTCGACGAGGTGGAACATGCCGATGGCCTGCCCGTCGCGGCGAGCGTAGAAGCCGGCCCGCAAGATGGCCTGCTTGATGTAGCCGCCCGAGATCTCGTAGTGCCGCCCGAGGAGCTTGAAGGGGATGTCGTCGCGGCAGGGCGCGCCGGAGGGGATCAGGCTCTTCCAGAGCCGAGCGCGGGTCGGGGCGTCGGGCATCGGGAAGTAGATCCGATAGCGGATGCGGCGCTTGAAGGCGTCGTCGAGGTTTTGCTCGACGTTGGTGGTCAGGACCGTGACGCCCTCGAAGTTCTCCATGCGCTGCAGCAGGTAGGCCACCTCCAGGTTGGCGTAGCGGTCGACGGAGGACTTGACCTCGGTGCGCTTGGTGAAGAGGGAGTCGGCCTCGTCGAAGAGGAGCATGGCCTGGCCGCGCTCGGCCTCGTCGAAGACGCGGGCGAGGTTCTTCTCGGTCTCGCCGACGTAGCGGCTGACGATGCGGGACAGGTCGATCCGGTAGAGGTCAAGGCCCAGAGTGTTGGCGATGATCATCGCGCCCATGGTCTTGCCGGTGCCGGGGGGGCCGTAGAAGAGGACCGAGAGGCCGCGGCCGTAAGGGAATTTTTCGGCGAAGCCCCACTCGTTGTAGATGGCGTCGTGCTCGCGTGCGTAGAGCAAGGTCTCGTCAAACTTCACTTTTTCGGAGTCGGGCAGGATGAGATGGCTGTTGTTGAAGAGGACGGGGGGGACAAGCTGGGCGACGTCGCTGAGCTGGTGGGCGAAGTGGGCGCGGCAGGCGCGGTCCAGGTCGCGCAGGTCGATCTGGCTTCGGCGGTGGACCTGGGCCAGCCGTCGGGCCTCGGCGGCGGACTCCTGGATCTGGCTCACGGACATCTGGTAGCGGCGGGCGATCAGCGCCAGCGTCTCCTCGTCGGGGGCGCGCTTCTCGCCTCCGAAGGCGGCCCGCCAGGTCTCCAGCCGGCTGTCGCCGTCGGGCAGCGGCACCGGGACGATCGGCCAGCCCACCGAGAGCGCCGCGGCCCAGCCCGTGATCCTGTCGATGCCCAGCGTGAAGGTCTCGCGATCCAGCGCCCGCTCCAGCACCAGGCGCGTCGGCCCCGAGATCATGTCCGGCAGGTCGTGGCCCTGGAGGTAGACGAGATCGCCGCCGAGCCTGGACTCCCGGAAGATCTCCGCCAGCCGCCGATCCAGCACGCCGGGCGGCTCGTTGAGCAGCGCGCCGAGGTCGGCGCTCAAGAGCCCCTTGCCCAGCATCGTGGCCAGCGCCTGCGCCACGCGCTCCTTGCCCGCGCCCGCCGGCCCCTCGAAGAGCGTCGGCAGCGCCCTGGATCGCGCGATCTGCGTCAGCGACGCGCGCCCCGACTCCGGCAAGCTCAGCGCCTCGATCGGGACGCGCTCGCGCATCCTCACGCACACCGACGCCAGCGCCTCGTCGACCCTGAGCCCTCCCCGGCTCCCTCGCCGCAAGAAGTCCAGCACCTGATCGGCCACCCGCGCCCGCCGCTGCACGAGGTTCGCGTCCAGCGAGTCCTCCCCCTGGCGCCGCTCCTCGATCAAGAGCAGCCGGTGGCGGCGCAGCGGGGCGTCGAAGGCCATCCGCTCCAGCAAGACCTCGAAGCGCCGAGGATCGCCAAGCGCCAGCGCCCGACATAGAAACCCCACGTCCGCGCACTGCTTCTGGATGTTGTTCCAGGCGAAGGCGTAGAGCTCCTGAATGGCCGGATCGAAGGCCGGCCCCGCCGCCATCAGCAGCAGCCCCAGGTCGTCGGCGGTCAGGCGAAAGAGCGCCGCCAGCTCCGCCAGCGGGTAGAGCACCTCGGGCGGCTCGGTCATCCAACCCGCCAACTGCTCCTGAAGCCTCCCGCGCGCCTCCTGCGCCGACCCATCGAACAAATCCGGGTTCTCGCCGCGCAGCTGCCGCGCGATCGCCTCGATCGGCACCCGGAAGCCCTTCCACGGATCCTGCTCCTCGCCCTCGGGGTCCTCGCCCTGCCGCTGGAGCCACGCGCGCATCACTTCGCGGGCAAAGCCCGTCAACAGCGCGACCCCGTGGACCGGATCGCGCGGATCTTCCGTCTGTGTCATGCCCTGGCCTCGATCGAGTGGCGCCGTCGACCTCGCGCGTCCGGACAGGATCTAACAGATGGGGCGCGACCTTGGAACTCAACCGACCCGGATCTCACCCAGGTCGATCGGCTCGGGCTCCGTCGGCGAGGCGAGCGCTGGCCGGGTGCGCAGATATCTGAGCGTGTCCTCGCGCCCGTCGAGCCTCTCCAGGACGATGCGAGCCACCAGCGCGAAGGCGCTGGTGTCCACGGCCCGCTTGCCTCGCTCCCATCGGCTGATGGTCTCAGGCGTGGTCTGCAGAAGCTCGGCCAGCTCCTGGGCCTTGAGGCCCAGCCAACGTCGCAGGAAGAGGAGCGCGTCGCTGGCCACTGGCCCACGCGCGACCTCAGCAGCCAGCGCGCGCTCAAAAGCCCCGAGGACCAGCCCGTCAACGAGGATCTTGGCGGTCCTCTCATCGCGCAGCGCTGGCATCGTGGCCTTGTAGGTGACACCCCCAACGGTGTCCTGATGCTCGATCATGGTTTCGGTGAACATATCTTCTTCAATCCTCGAACACAGGGTTTGGCTTGCGGCTTGCCAACCCAATGGATGTCTTCTCAGAAGGCCCCCCCCCTATGGTGGGGAGCCCTCGGTCCTCAATCGCTAACAACCGTCACAACGACATTACGGCTCCCTCCTGTAAGGAAAATATGCAAGACGATAACAGCGGCGATTCGCTCACCCACCTGGTCGGGCCCAGATATCCTCCATCCTGGCCCCTCATCTGTGACCACAGGCACACAGTCTGTCGCCTGGGAGACGCAGTGTTCCACATCAGCCCGGAAGATTCTTCGTTGCTTCATACGCTCAAGAGCATGTCGGGTATAAAACCATCTGGAGGAAGTTTGAATATAATTCAATGCTTCTGATGAACTGATGGTCGGCTCAGTCATTCTTTTCTCCTTTGTGGTCGGAGGGTCTTTTTACTGTTGCCTTCACTCAATGAAGAGCAACGAGCAAGAGTGTGCATCGCCAACCAAACGTCAAGTTGATAAGGCCGTTGGTAGGTTCAGGCCGAGGTTGATCCCCCGACTGGGCATCCCTGAGATCCTGGCGATGGCGCCTGGCTCATCGGCGATCTCGCGCTGAGGGCTTGATCAGCGTCTCTCCTGGTGCGGTTCAACGCTCTTGTCCTCTCACAGACCAGACCTCGCTCGGGGTGGCAGCACGACGACAGCCCCAGGCCGCGCGGCTTTGAACTCTCGGCCGCGAGGCTGTAGATATGGAGCGTGTCAAGACGCGCAGGAGGTGAGGGATGCTTTGGATGTTGTTGGTGCTGGGCGTCGCGGTGGGCGGCTTCGTCGCGGTCAGCGGCGCCCGCAAGGTGACGGTGGGCGGCGCGCTGGAGATCGCGCGCCAGAAGGGCGACATCGGCCCGCTCGTCGCCGTGATCGAGGCGATGGGGGAGGAGAACCAGCCGACGGCCTGGAACCAGGCCATCGACGGCCTGTGGCGCACCTACCACCGCGAGGCCGCCGCCGCGCTCATCGTCCAGGCCGCGCTGCGCACCGACGCCGGGGTCGTCCAGTACTGGATCCAGCAGACCCTCCAGGTCGAGCCCGAGATCGCCGCCGAGGCCTTCTCCGAGGACTTCCTGGCGACCTGCTTCCGCCCCCAGGTCGCCGCCTCCTGCGGCAAGTGCGGCCCCTGCGGCTGCGGCTGAACGCCCCGCTCTCTGCCGCAAGCCGCAGCGATCCCGCAGCGATCCCCGCAGCGATCCCGCAGCGATCCCCGCAGCGATCCCCGCAGCGATCCCCGCCTGATCGCCCCTGATCCCCGCCCCGATCACCCATCGACCCGCCCCCGCGCGGCCTCCCCCCCGCCCGACGCCCTCGCGGCCCGCCCCCGCCCCACCCTCGCGAGGAGGGTGGCCGCGGTGCGACAGTTTGGCTATAGTGTCCCGCTGCACGGGTGCGCTTCGCTGGCGAGGCCGGCGCAAAGGAGAGGTGGACGGTGATGAAGGATCGGCTCAAGGCGGTATCTGAGCGCGTGGTCAAGGGGATCGGCCTGGGGTGTGTGGCGCTGCTGGCGGCGTGCGCGGGGGCGGACGGGCAGGAGGGCGGCGCCGACAACTTCGGGACCCCCTGTCTGGTGGACACGGACTGCCAGGGCGGCCTGGAGTGCATCCTGGTCGACGACACGGCCGGCTACCTCTGCACGCAGGGCTGCACCAGCGACGCCTCCTGCCCGGACGACGCCACCTGCGTCGAGACGGTGCTGGGCGCTTTTTGCTCGACCGAGCCCAGGCCCGACGGCGACGGCTTTCTCAACCCCGAGCCCAACCCCGGACCCAACCCCGAGCCGACCCCGGAGGCCGAGCCGAACCCCGAGCCCGAGCCTGAGCCCGAGGGCGCCGACTGCACCGAGGACGCGCAGTGCGGCGACGGCCTCTGCCTCGGCGGGACCTGCGTCGATCGCGGCGAGGGCTGCCGCCAGGACGCCGACTGCGGCGTCGGGCGGGTCTGCGACGAGGGCACCTCGCGCTGCGTCCAGGGGATGACCGAGGGCTGCCAGCCCGACCGCTTCGAACCCAACAACAACCTCGGGCAGGCCGAGGCCATCCAGCCCGGCCAGCTCGACAACCTGACGATCTGCGCCGGCGACGAGGACTACTTCACCCTGACGGTGGGCGCCAACGCCTCCCTCCAGGCGCGGGCGACCTTTGACCCCGAGGGCGGCATCCTCGGGATGCAACTGCTTGATTCGCAAGGACAATCGCTCCAGACGACGCTGGGCAACAACGGCGTCGTGAGCCTGTCGCGCCAGATCACCCAGGGGGGCGCCTACCGCCTGCGGGTCTTCGGCCAGTCGCCCATCGGCGAGAACACCTACGCCCTGAACGTGTCGACAAACGGCGTCAACCCGGGCTGCCAGGACGACCTGAGCGAGCCCAACGAGAACTCGGGTCAGGCCCCTCGGATCGGCAATGGGGTGCTCAACCTCGTGGCCTGCTCGGGCAGCCAGGACTGGTTCCGCTTTACGGCCGAGCAGGGGGCGGCGATCTCGGCCACGATCGCCTTCACCCACGCCGAGGGCAACCTGGACCTCTTCTTGTTCCAGAGCGACGGGGTGACGCGGCTGGCGGCCTCCCAGACGACCGCGAACCAGGAGCGGGTCAGCGCCTCGGCGCCCGTGGCCGGCGAGTACGTGCTCCAGATCATCTCGGATCGGGCCGAGGGCAGCTCCGGCTACACGCTGACGCTCAGCGGGGCCGGCGAGGTCAACAACAACAACGGGGCCTGCCCGGACCCGCTGGAGCCGAACAACAGCGCCGGGGCCGCCCGCACGCTGACGGAGGGCTTCTTCCCCAGCCTGTCCATCTGCCCCAGCGATCCGACCGACTGGTACGCGGTGAACCTGGTCGCGGGCCAGGAGATCGCGGCCGAGCTCTTCACGCCGGACTTCTCAGCGACGCTGATCTTCGAGGTGGTCGACGTCGGCGGCGTCCGCGTCGTCGGCGGCGGCGTGGCGCTCTTCGGGCTCGGCGACGCGACCTACACGGCCACCCAGACCGGCACCCACTACCTCCGAGTCACCCACCTCCTGGGCGAAACGGTCACCTACGACATGGACTTCTTCCTCAACGCCGTAGCCGAGCCGCCGGCCTGCGCCGCCGACCGCAACGAGCCCAACGACACCTCCCTGGACGCCGTCGCTCTCGACGGCACGATCTCGGGGGCCGTCGCCTGCCCCAACGACAGCGACTTCTACCAGATCGAGGTGACCGAGGCCGGCGCCGAGCTGACCGTCACGGCGACCTTCGATACGATCTTCGGGGACGTCGACCTGGCGCTGCTGGGCTCCGACGGGACCACCGAGATCGCCCGCGCCACCACCCGCGGCGGCACCGAGCGCCTCGCCCGCACCATCGACACGCCGGGGACCTACTTCATCCGGGCCTTCCTGGGCGCGGGCCAGAACACCACCTACAGCCTGAGCACCTCCTCGACCTTCGAGCCCACCTGCAATGATCGCTTCGAGCCCAACAACAACGCCCAGACCGCCACGCCCGTCTCCTCGGGGACCTACGAGGGCCTGGACCTCTGCGACACCGAGAGCCAGGACTGGTTCGCCATCGCGGTCAGCGGCAGCTCGACCCTCAACATCGACATCTTCTTCGACGGCCAGCTCGCCGACATCGACCTGGAGCTCTACAGCACCAACGGGACGACGGAGCTGGCCAGCTCCGCCTCGGTGACCGACACCGAGTCCATCTCGGAGCCGATCACCGCCTCGGGCGTCTACTTCATCCGCGTCCTGCATTACCGCGGCTCGCCCAACGCCTACCGCATGGTGATCGACGCCGTCGATCTCGACACCAACTGCACCGAAGACGCCTTTGAGGACGACGACTCCCCCGCCCAGGCCCGCGCCGCTTCGCCTGGGACCTTCACCGGACACCTGTGCGCCGGCGACCCGGACCACTTCCAGTTCAACGCCAACGCCGGCCAGCAGATCACCGCGACGCTGACCTTCTCGACGGCGCAGGGCAACCTCGCCCTGACGCTCCTGGACACCAACGGGACGACGACCCTTCGCAGCCAGGACGGCTCGACGGGCACCGAGACCCTGGTCTGGCCCGTGGCGACCACCGGCGATTACACCCTGCGCGTCACCGGCGGCGGGCTGGCCAACGCCGATTACAGCCTCGCGATCGCGCTGACCGACACCCCCGACCAGACGCCCTGCAATGACCGCTTCGAGCCCAACAACAGCGCCCAGACCGCGCCCCGGATCGCGGCGGGCCGCTACGACGACCTCGACGTCTGCGCCGACGACGACAACAGCGACTTCTACGCCGTCGAGATCAGCAGCGCGGCCACGCTCCAGATCGACGCCTTCTTCTCGCACGCGGGCGGCGACATCGACATGCGGCTGCTGGACATCAACGGCACCACGGTCCTGGCCAGCGCCATCAGCAGCAGCGACAACGAGCAGATCGTCCGGTCGATCACGCAGCCTGGGGTCTACACGATCGAGGTCTACGGCTTCCTCGGCGACGTGACCAACAGCTACGACCTCAACGTCGAGATCCGCTGACCGATCGGCCCGCCCGGCGCGGCCCCGTTGCTGATCTGGGAGGATCCCCCATGACTCGCCTCGCCGCCCTGGATGGCGACAAGAACCCCCCACAAGCGGGCCCTGTGCCCTCGTCGGAGCCCGTGAGGATGCTCTCGACGCTTTCGGCGCTCCTGTCTCCATCGGCGCCCTCGACGATCTCGGCGCCCTCGACGATCTCAGCGATCTCGGCGCCCTCGACGATCTCAGCGATCTCGGCGCCCTCGACGATCTCAGCGATCTCGGCGCCCTTGACGCGCTCTGTGATCTCGGCGCTGCTGTTGATCTTGGCCTTGTCGGCGCTGTCGGGCTGCGCTTGCGGCCCCTGCCAGCCCGGCGACGGGGATCGCGAGGCGCCCGACGCGGCGGCAGGCCCCGCCGAGCCCGAGGTGGAGCGGCCGAAGGCGCGGGGCTTCGGGGTGTGGACGGCGCAGGAGCTGGAGGGGAAGATCGGGGCGGCGGGCTGGTCCATCGAGGGGGAGTGCGCGCAAGGCCCCGAGGCGCTGCAGGGGGCGAAGTCGGCGGTGGTCTGCGAGGTTGGCCTGGAGGGTCTCCAGGGGAGGGTGGTGCTGGCGCGCTACGCGAGCCCGAAGGCGGCCCGCGCCGAGGCCGCCGCGCTGCTCGAAGGCGAGGTGGCCCACCAGGACGGCGAGGTGCTCTTGCGGGCGTCGGCGCGGGTGGGGACCTCGGCGCGGGTGCTGCGGGACACCTTGCTGGCGACGCAGGACCCGACGACGGTGGACATGACCGGCTGGAACATCCGGGATATCCGGGGCAAGCTGCGCCGGACAGGCTGGGAAAATCAGGGAAAGTGCGTTCATCAAGGCGAGGCGTCGATCAGGCAGTGGTCGTGCCGGGTGTCTCGGGGCGGGGCCGAGGCCGAGGTGATCTTCAGCGAGGTGCCCGGCGCGCCGCACGAGATCCGCAAGGGGGTCGAGGCCGAGGGCGAGGCCAGTCTGGACCAGAGCGACGTGTCGCTGGCGGTCAAGGTCGAGGCCGACGAGGTGGCCGAGGTCCTGTTGAACAAGCTTGATGATTGATCTTGCTGGGTTTTCTTGAAGATGGCGCCGCGCCTGGGCGAGCAGCTCGGGGGAGCCGGGGCGTCAGCGTGGAGGGGTCTTGTGGTGGATGATCTGACCGCGAGGCCGCCGGAGGCCTTCATCGGCGGTGTTCGCAAGCTGATGGCGCCGTGGAAGGCGCTCAACAGCCCCTTTTTTCTGGGGATGGAGAACGTGCCGGAGGACCGGCCGCTCTTGCTGGTGGGCAACCACACGATCTACGGGATGCTCGACGCGCCCTTCCTGGCGCTGGAGCTCTTTGAGCGGCACGGGATCTGGGTACGATCTCTGGGGGATCACATCCACTTCAAGGTGCCGGGCTGGGGGGCGATGTTGAGGCGCTACGGCGTGGTGGACGGCACGCGGGAGAACTGCGATCGGCTCATGGAGGCCGGCGAGGCGATCCTGGTCTTCCCGGGCGGGGCCAGGGAGGTGGCCAAGAGGAAGGGGGAGAAGTACCAGCTGATCTGGAAGGAGCGGCTGGGCTTCGTGCGGATGGCGCTCAAGCACGGCTGCACGATCATCCCCTTCTCGGCGCTGGGGGTCGAGGACGGCTTTGACATCATGTTCGACGCCGACGACCTGCTGCGCACGCCGCTGGGCGGGCTGCTGCGGCTGGCCGGCGTGCGCGAGGACATCATCTGGCCGATCTCGCGGGGGATAGGGCCGACGCCGCTGCCCAGGCCCCAGCGCTTCTACTTCGACATCTCCGCGCCGATCCGCACCGCGCCCTTACAGGGGCAGCAGGACGACGACGAGGTCTGCTGGACGATCCGCGAGGAGGTCCAGGCCTCCATCGAGGCCGGCCTCGACCGGCTGCGCGCCTACCGCCGCAGCGACCCTCAGAAGCACCTCGTCCCTCGCCTGATCGCCAGCGCGGGCCGCCTCGGCGGCGCCGACAAGGGGGACTCATGAGCGCGCCGCCGCTGATGGAGATGATCGCTGGCCTCGTCGGGGCGCCCTCGGTCAGCAGCGTCAACCCCGCGCTGGACATGGGCAACCGGGTCGTGATCGACAGGCTGGCGGGTTGGGCCGAGTCGCTCGGCTTCAAGGTCGAGGTCATGGCGCTGCCTCACCACCCGGCCAAGGCCAACCTGATCGCCACGCTCGGCCAGGGCCCCGGCGGCCTCGTGCTCTCCGGCCACACCGACACGGTCCCCTGGGACGAGGGGCTGTGGCGCTCGGACCCCTTCAAGCTCCAGGAGCGCGACGGGAGGCTCTACGGCCTGGGCACGGCGGACATGAAGTCCTTCCTGGCCCTGGCGCTGCAGGCCGCCAGCCGCTTCGACCCCGCCGCCATCGCGCGCCCGCTCATCCTGCTGGCCACCGCCGATGAGGAGTCCACCATGAGCGGCGCCCGCGCGCTGGCCGCCGCCGGCCGACCCCGCGCCCGCTGCGCCATCATCGGCGAGCCCACCGGCCTGCGCCCCATCCGGATGCACAAGGGCGTCATGATGGAGGCGATCCGCCTGACGGGCCGCTCCGGCCACTCCAGCGACCCCGCGCTGGGCAACAGCGCCCTGGAGGGCATGCACGCCGTCCTCGGAGCCTTGCTGGCCTGGCGCAAGAATCTCCAGCAGGCCTGGCGCCACGACGACTTCCGCGTCCCCCACCCCACGATCAACCCCGGCGTGATCCAGGGCGGCGACGCCCCCAACCGCATCTGCGGCTTCTGCGAGCTCCAGATCGACATGCGCCCCCTGCCCGGCATGGCGCTCGGCCCGCTGCGCGCCGATCTGGAGGCGCACCTGCGGGCCGCGGCCCGCGACAGGGGCCTCGGCTTCGAACTGACCTCCCTCGTCGAGCCGATCCCGCCCTTCGAAACGCCCCGCACCTCGGTCCTCGTCGCGGCCGCCGAGGCCATGACCGGCCACAGCGCCGGCGCCGTCGCCTTCGGCACCGAGGCCCCCTTCTTGAGCCAGCTCGGCATGGACACCATCGTCCTTGGCCCCGGCGACATCGCCCAGGCCCACCAGCCCGACGAGTTCCTCGCCCTTGACCAGATCGACCCCGCCCTCAACCTCCTGGAGCGCCTGATCCAACGCTTCTGCGTTGACCCGCAGGAGTGATCCCGATGAACCCCGCCCCAGTGGTCCGACGCATCTCCTGGCCCGCCGTCCTGCCTCAGCTCGCCGCGCTCGGCGGCGCCGTCGCGCTCGGCACCCAGCTCGTCGGCCCTCCCAACGGCGTGACCTTCGGCGCGGCGGCCTACCTCATCTACTCCTTCGGCTCGCGCATGGTGATCGCCCGCGACCACCGCCGGGGCATGCGGCTCTTTCACGGCCAGCAGTACGGGGAGGCCATCGCCGCCTTCACCGCGAGCTACGACTTCTTCACCCGCCACAGTTGGGTTGACAAGCTCAGGTCCGTCACCCTGATGTCCCCCTCCGCGATGAGCTACCGCGAGATGGCGCTGTGCAACATCGCCTTCTGCCACGCCCAGCTCGGAGATGGCGCAAAGGCCCGAATCACCTATCAAAAAGCCCTCGCCGAGTTCCCCGGGAGCGGCCTCGCAGAGGCGGCCTTGCGCCTGATCGACGCCGTCTCAAAACCAGCCACGGAGCACCCAGGCGAGCCCCAGGGCGGGCCGCAGAGCGCCCCACAATCGGCTCGCCTCCCATGACCCCCCTCGTATGGCCTTGCGATCCGCCACCGAAGACACGCTCAAGCCGTCAACCGCAGCGAGCCACTGTAAAATATGCTTGGATATCAAGTGAATAGAGATCGAGCGCTGGCGGCCTTGATGGCGTGCGTCGTGTTGTTGCTGTCGGCCCTGGTCTACGCGGAGGTCAGCTCGATGGGCTTCCCGGACGGCCACTTGACCGAGCTGGATCGGGCAGAACGGGTGCTGGCCTACGGCCTGCTCGGGGTGAACTTCTTCGTGAGCCTCTGGTTCGTCTTCCTGTTCAGGCGCGCGCCTCACGAGCCTGTCGGGAGGCGGGTGTGGGTGTCGACGGCGCTGTATGCTGTCTTCGTCGCGGTCATGCTGGCCGTCGATCTCGGCTTGAGCCGACACCTCGACGCTGGCGGCGGCGGCTGACGCCGATCAACGCGGGCAGGGTGGCCATCGGGGCCGGCCATAGGCTCTGGTTTCGAGGAAGGAGGAGCGGGCAATGCACAAGGGATCTTGCCTCTGCGGGGCCGTGAGCTTCGAGATCGCCGGGGCGCTGCACCCACCGGACGCCTGCCATTGTGTCCAATGTCGCAAGCACTCAGGTCACTTCTGGGCGTCCACGGACGTCCCTCGCAGCGCGCTGACGATCCACGGCGCCGACCGCCTGACCTGGTTCCAGTCTTCCGAGAGGGTTCGGCGCGGCTTTTGCGCCACCTGCGGCGCGTCGCTCTTCTGGGATCCGATCAAGATGGACACGATCGCCGTGGCGATGGGCGCCTTCGACCAGCCCACGGGCGTCGGGCTCGGGATGCACATCTTCGTGGCCGAGAAGGGCGACTACTACGACATCGCCGACGGCCTGCCGCAAAACCAGCGTTGAGCCGCAGGCCGTGAGGGTCGAGCGGCCTGCCCTGTCGGCCCCGGATCGCTGGCGGGCCTGCGCCCGCTCAGCGCAGCGCCATCTATTGCAGGCAGACCGAGTAGGGCGAAACCCAGGTGCTATCCGGGAAGGTCGTCAGCCCCTCGAAGCAGTTGGCGTCCACCGCGTTCCCCACGAAGTCCGCCACCGGCAGGCCGTCTTCGAAGTAGGTGAAGACGAGGCTGTTGGCCGAGGGCTGCGACCAGGTCCCCGTGTAGGAGGCCGGCGCGCTCGGGAAGGTCAGGACCCCGCCCGCCTGGAACACGGTGTCGTGGGAGCTGATGGACGACGGGAAGAGCGTGCACTCGAAGAACGCGGTGAGCGCGGTGCCGGTGCAGTGCAAGTTGACGGCGGCGGAGCCCGCGCCCACGGTCAGCGGGGGGTAGACCAGGGAGGCCGTGCGGCTGGCGCCGTTGTTGCTCGTGCTGTTCTCCGGCGAGATCGTGCTGGCCTGCGCGCTCAGGACCAGGGGCGCCGAGCTCTGGGGCAGCGCGATGTCGAAGAACACGGTGGTCTGCTTGGTGCGCGCGAGGCTGCCGAGCGCGCAGTTGAGCGTCCTGCCCGACCTCGTGCAGCGGGAGTCGAAGGCGCCGAGCGTGCCCATCACGAAGACCTGGGGGCTGGTGTTCGTGGCGGGGAGCGTCACGGCGAGCGCGACGTTGGACGCCGACTTGTTGCCGATGTTGCGGACGGTCACCTGGTAGCGGCCCGTCGCGTCCACGGCCACGCTCGTGGGGGCGGTGATGCTGGTCGTGAGGTCCGCGGCCGCGAAGGCGGGTCCGGCGAAGAGGGTGATGGCGAGGAAGACAAAGGCTCGGGTCGACATGGTGGAGGCTCCTGCGACGTCATCTGCGTCGCGGTGGAACCGGCGCGTCGGAGACTCGACGAGTCGGTTGAGTCAGTTGGCTTAAAATATCAATCGAGCGACTTAGAGTCAAGCCGGCTGTCTTGTGATAGGGTATCCACCGCATGACTTTCACGACGCGGAAGCGTACCGTGGTCGTGTGCGCGCTGACCCTGGGTCAACGCGGCGGCGCAGCGGGACGATCCGCTCGGCCACAGGGGGGGCGCCTTGGTCACCCAGTCTGTCGATACTCGCCTCGCGCTCTTGCGCGCCGCCGAGCGACTCTTCGCGCAGGACGGCATCGACTCGGTGTCGCTCAGGCGCATCGCGGCCGAGGCCGGTCAGGGCAACCACTCTGCGGTGCTCTACCACTTTGCGGACAAGAAGGACCTCGTCAACGCCTTGCTGGAGCGGCACTCCTCCTCCATCGAGGCCGGCTGGACGGTGGCGGTGCAGCACCTGGCGGCCGAGGGGCGCGACACGCTGCCCGAGCTCGTCGGCCTCATGGTCCGCCCCCTCGTCGCCAAGCTCGACGACCCCGACGGGGGCACGGACTACCTGCTCGTCGTGGCGCAGCTCGTCACGAGCCGCAGCTTCCCGCTCGCCGAGATGCCGGCGACGATGGCGCCGGGGATCCTCGCCCTGACAGCGGCGATGATGGGGCGGATGGAGCGCGTCCCCGACGAGCTCATGCCGCTGCGGATGATGCGGGTGGCGGCGGCGTTGTACTGCTCGATCGCGGACTTTCACCGCATGACGGCGATGGGGATGGAGATCGATCGCGGCGCCTTCGTCGACGATCTGATCGCCTCTCTCACCGGGCTGATCGGGTCCGATCCCAGACAATGGGCCTCTCGCTGACTTCGAGCGCCCCCATCGCCGCCGAGCCCGAGATCGCCGGAGTCGCTCGCCCGTCGGCGCGAAGCGCCGCCCAGGCCCGTCGGCCGCTCATTCCTCGATTTTCTTGAGTAAAGACTGGGTGTTGGCGCGGGTGGTGTCGAGGAGGTGCTGCAAGGGGTTGCTGCCTCTGGGGTCGATCTGCGCGGGTCGAGCGGGCTCATTGCCCGAGAGCGACGGGGGCGTCGAGGTCGCCGTCGAGGCGGCCGCTGCGGGAGCGGAGGGGGCGAGGGGGAGGGCATCGAGGGGAGGCAGGCCGGCCTCGGCGCGGGCCTGGAGGGTGACGCGCTCGGCGCGGGCTCGTTGCTGGGCTTCGACGATGAGGAGCTCGGCCTCGTGGTGAGCGCGGAACTCGGCGATCTCGCGCGCGGCGAGGGCTTGGGCCTCGGCCTGTCGGCGCTCCAGGTCGAGGATGGCGCGCTGGGCTTCGAGGTCTTGCTGGGCGACGTGCAGCGCAAGGTCGTGCTTGAGGCGGTTGGTCTCGATCTGCGCGGCGGCGGCGCGCTCGGTGATCCGGCGTATGCCCTCGGCGTCGAGGGCGTTGTTCGGATCGAGCGCCTCGATGGGCGTCTGGTCGATGGCGGCGAAGGCCATGTCTTCGAGGGAGAAGCCGTTGAGGTTGCTCCCGATGATCATGAGGGTATCGTCGCGCAGGCGCTCGCGCTCAGCCATGATCTCGTCGAAGGCGAGCTGCTTGAAGGCGACCTTGATGGCCTCGGTGAGCTTGTCGCGAAAGAGGGCCTCGACGACCTCCTGTCGGCCGCTGGCCTCGGCACCGACGGTCTGGGCGACCTTGAGGACGTCCTCGGCGGTGTGGTTGATCCTGAGGTGGAAGGTGGCCTTGACGTCGGCTCGGATGTTGTCGCGGCACTGGACCCCGTCGCGGCCGGACAGCTCGATGCTCACGCGGCGGGTCGACATGTCGATGATCTCGGCGCGAGCGACGATCGGGAGGATGAAGGCGGCGTGGAAGGCCACGGTCGAGGGTCGGCCGGTGCGCTGGATGATGAGCGCCTGGTGATCCGGGATCGAGATCCTGGCCCGCTTGAGGGCGAGGGCGACGATCGCGAGGGCGACCAGGGCGACCAGGACGGCGGCGATGGCGGCAGGGGGCATGGGGGCTCCTGGGGCGTCGAGGTGGAGCCGTAGGCTATCCGAAAAGGGGCGGGGGCGTAAATCCTGGGAGGTCGGGGGGGGGAGCGGGTCAGGGGCGGACGGCGAGGCCGACCTCGCCGAAGAGCTGGGCGTAGCCCTCGGGGGTCTGGATGTGGGGTGCGGCGCGGAAGGCCGCGTCGGTGTCGAAGCGGCCGTCGTCGCGGGGGCTGGCGAGCTTGAAGCGGGCGGCGTCCATGGTGGCGACGAGCAGTTCGAAGGGGATGAGGGGGTCGGCGGAGACGGTGACGTCGTGGGTCTCGGGGGCGTCGGCCTTGAGGGCGAGCAGGGTGTTGTAGAGGGCGCGCAGGTCGTAGCGGGCGATGGCCGCGGCCAGGGCCTCGTTGGAGCGCTTGAGGGCCTCCGGGTCGCCGGTGAGGTCGTAGCGGGCGCGGTCCCGTCGCATCTTCTGGAGCAGGTCGGCGACGGGTGCGCCGGGGCGGTTGCAGATCGTGGCGGCGCCGAGGCAGCCCTCGACGGGGGGGATGGGGGCGCCCTGGTGGCTGGTGAGGGTGAAGCCCTGGTCGGAGATGATGACGGAGAGGTTCAAGGGGGGCTCGTGGATGAGGGGATCGACGATGGGGGTGACGAACCTCGGGGTGGAGATGTCGATGACGCCAAGCTCTTCGAAGACGACGGAGAGCAGCAGCAGGGGGATGAGGACCACGACGAGGTTGAAGATGGGGATCAGGTTGATCTCCGAGGCGGCGTCGAGGTGTTCGCGGCGTATCATGATCGGCCTCCGTCGCTGCGCGCAGGTCGGCGCCGCGCGGCGGCCGAGGCCCTGTTCGAGGGCGTCGGGCGTCGCTTGAGGCGTCGCGGCGCGGTGGTTTTTCGGGGGTCCGGCGCCAGGGCCGGTCGGACAGAGTGCTTGACGGCGGCGTCGGGGAGTCTTGACACGCGCGTCGGCAGGAGCCCGCGCTGCGGGCCGGAGGAGCCCGCGCTGCGGGCCGGGGTGATCGCGCTGCGGGCCGGGGTGATCGCCTGGGAGCCCTGGTGTGGGGGGAGGCGGGTCAGCGGCGGACGTGTTCGTCGAGGAGCTTGTGGTAGTCGGGGGTGCCGAGGTCGGCGACGCGGGGTGCGCCGGAGCTGCCCTGGAGGGCGGTCAGGCGGGAGGCGAGCTCGTCGAGGAAGGCGGCGGGGGTCAGACCAACGGGGGTGATCTCGGGCAGAGCGACGCGGGGCAGCTCATCGGCGAGGCGCCGGGCGACGCCGGGGTCGACGCGGCGTCGTCGGATGAGGTCCTGGAAGGAGTTGGCGAGCATGGCGGGGGTGAAGCGGTGGTGGTGGGTCATCGACAGGGCGACGCGGACGATGGCCTCGGCGTCGAGGGTGTCGTCGTCGAAGAGGATGAGGGCGGCCTGGAAGTAGTTGTGGATGGGGACGAGGCGGTCGCCGTAGGGAGAGAAGCTGGCGGTGGGGGTGTGGCGCTCGAGGTTGATGAAGATGCGCCGGGTGGTGTCCTGGGGGGTGTTCTGTCGGATGAGGTCGAGGATGTGGTCGATGGTGTCGGGGTAGACGCGGGCGGCCTTGAGGAGCTCGGCGACGAAGGCGCGGCCGACGCGGCCGGCGGCGATGTCGGCGTAGAGGCTGTAGATGAAGGCGTCCTGCTCGGCGTCGTCGCCGAAGAGGGTCTCGGGGGCGAGGTCGGTGCGAAGGCGCAGGTCGAGCAGGGCCTGGAGCTTGTAGCCGATCTGGCCGCGCAGGGCGCGCAGGCGTCCGCGCAGGAGGTTCTGGAGGCTGGGCTTGAGGACGAAGAAGGCGGGGTCGACGCCGTCGAGGCGCAGTTTTTCCTCAAGGACGGCGCGCATTTGCTGGGGTGATCCGGAGATGAAGGTGACGATCCGGCGGCCCTGGGGGGTGTCGCGCAGGAGCTCGCGCAGGAGCGCGTCGGCGCCGGGGATGTTGGTCTTCTGCTCGGGCGCTGGGCGAAGGTGCGGATCAGGTCGGCGACGGAGTCGAAGTCGGTGGCGAGGTAGGTCTTGTCGAGGTCCCAGCGGAAGATGTGCCGAAGGGGTGGGAGTTCGGGGTGGGTCATGGGGTGTCTGGGGGGCGGAGAAAAACGGAGAACGGCCGCATGGCGGAGCCCCCACATGCTTCGCTGTGGCCCGCTGCTCCCTCCCGGGTCTGACGGAATACCACAACGGGCATTGGGAACTCCGCGATGCGGCCGTTCTCAGGGTGGCGGGGCCGTGGCCTCGCGAACCTCGAAGGACTTTGAGCACCCGGGCGATGGAGTCAAGCGCCCTGGGATTGGAAGCGGAGAGGGAGGGATTCGAACCCTCGGTACGCTTTCACGCACACACGATTTCCAGTCGTGCACCTTCAACCACTCGGTCACCTCTCCAGGTGAGGTTGAACTGGGGATCTTCGTCGGGTGTGGGTTGCGCCCCCGATGTCAGCAAAGGAGAGGGGGGGATTCGAACCCCCGTCACCCTCACAGGTGAACTTGATTTCGAGTCAAGCGCCTTCAGCCGCTCGGCCACCTCTCCGTGGACTTTGCTCGTCTTCTTGAGTTGTCTGCTCGCCCTGCCTGAGCCTTTGGAAGAAGGCGGTCAGCGGGGCCCGGCACTGGTCTTCGAGGATGCCCTCGATGACCTGGGCGCGGTGGGCGAGGCGAGGATCTTCAAGCAGGGCGTGAAGGGACCTGACCGCGCCGGCCTTCGGGTCTCTGCACCCGAAGACTACCCGCTCGACGCGGGCCTGAAGGATGGCGCCAGCGCACATGGGGCAGGGCTCCAGCGTGACGTAGAGCGTGCTCCGTGGCAGACGCCATGAACCGATCGCCTGCGCGGCCTGGCGGAGCGCGAAGAGCTCCGCGTGGCCGAGCGGGTCGTTGTCCTGCTCTCGCCTGTTGCGGCCCCTGCCGAGGATCTCGCCTTCGACGACGACGATCGCACCGACTGGGACCTCTCCGACCTGCGCCGCCTCAAGGGCCTGCTCGATGGCAAGCTCCATGAAGGCGGGGTGATGTCGGCTTCGGCGGGACATCAGGACGACAAAACCCCTGGCCACATCGCAGAATCAATCAAGTGAAGCTGCGATGTGGCCAGGGGTGAAAAAAGAGCGCACCCGGAAGGGCTCGAACCTCCAACCTATGGTTCCGTAGACCATCGCTCTATCCAGTTGAGCTACGGGTGCTCACGATCACAAATCGGGTCACAAGTACCCGATAAAGGCGCAGCTGGCAAGCGAACGCCAGCGGAGAGGGAGGGATTCGAACCCTCGATGGGCTGATGGGCCCATACTCGCTTAGCAGGCGAGCGCCTTCAGCCTCTCGGCCACCTCTCCGGTCCCCTTCAGGGGTCCACCGCACAACTTCAACAGCGGCCTTCGACGGAGGAGGTGGGATTCGAACCCACGAAGCTTGCGCTCGCCGGTTATCAAGACCGGTGCCTTCAACCGCGCGGC
>SYOX01000375.1 GCA_005804885.1 Pseudomonadota bacterium | reverse complement strand
CGCCGCCTCCAGCCGCGCTGAGATCCACGCGCCGGCTTCGCCGCAGCGCACGGTGAGATCCACGCGCTGGCCTCGACGGGGCCTGTCGCCGCAGTCGACGCGTCGATCTCGCCATGGCATCATGACGATCCATGACGCTCGAAGGCCCCAGGACCCGTCCATGAGGTGCTGAATGTCCCACCCCCCACCCCCAAGCCTCCCCCTCGGGCAGCTCCTCGCCGGCCGCTACACGATCACGGGTTTTCTGGGCGCAGGCGGCTTCGCGGCCATCTACGAGGGCAAGGATCGCGTGCTGGAGCGGGAGGTGGCCATCAAGCTCCTCAACCTCCAGGAGCTGGCCCGCACGCCCCAGGAGCGGGCGGACTTCACGGCGCGCTTTGAGCGCGAGGCCAAGATGGCCGCCCGGATCAACCACCCCAACGTGGTGTCCATCCACGACTTCGGCGACCTCGACGGCCAACCCTTCATCGTCATGGAGCGCCTGCGCGGCCACGACATGGACGCCGAGCTCAAGCGCCACGGCCCGATGTCGCCCGAGCGCCTCTGGCCCCTGCTGTGCCGCAGCCTCGACGCGCTGGATCGGGGCCATGTGATGGGAATCATTCATAAAGATCTCAAGCCCTCCAACCTCTTCCTCACCCACCCCGGCACCGAGCAGGAGGACGTGCGGGTGCTGGACTTCGGCATCGCCCGGATGATCGGCGACGACGCCGCGCTGACAGGCACCGGCCAGGTCTTCGGCACCGCCCGCTACCTCGCCCCCGAGTACATCCGCGACAAGGACAGCGTCTCCCCGGCGGTGGACGTCTACCAGATGGGCCTGATCCTGACCGAGATGCTCTCGGGCTCCCCCGCCGTCCCGGCCCTCCACGGGCTGGCCTGCGTCTTCAAGCACTCCACCGGCGATCTGCTGATCCCCTCGGCCCTGCTCGACAGCCCTCTCGGGCCGATCCTGGCGCGCGCCCTGGCCCTCGACCCCAAGGATCGCCACCCCACCGCCCTGGCCCTGCGCAAGGCCCTCGAAGCGATCGACCCCGCCTCCATCCCTCGCCTCGCGCCCGACGCTCCGCTGAGCCAGCTCAACCAGCTCTCGGCCAGCCCGCGCGGCCTCGCCTCCCCCTCGAAGGCGCCCGACCCCGACGCGCAAGATCCGCGCTCCGCCGCCGATCCCGACCTCGGCGACGCCCGCACCTCCTCGGAGCTGTGGCTCAACGCCATGGAAGGGCCAGGAGGCGAGGCCGATGCGCGCGCGGCGGCCCTCGACCCGCGCGGCGAGGGGCAGGGCGCCGAGGTCGACGCGCAGGCGCGCCCTCCGAGCGCGGCGATCCCGGAGGGCTTCGTCTGGATCGCGCCGGGCCGCTTCCTGATGGGATCGCCCGAGGAGGAGATGGGCCGGGGCGAGGACGAGGCGCGCCACGAGGTGACCTTGACGCGCCCTTTCTTGATCCAGTCGACGCCCGTGACCCAGGCCCAGTGGAGGGCCGTGATGGGCGACGACCCCTCGCACTTCAAGGGCGACGCGCTCCCGGTGGAGAACGTGAGCTGGTTTGACGCCGTGGCCTGGTGCAATGCGCGCTCGCGCCAGGAGGGCCTGACGGAGCATTACTGGCTGGAGAACCCGCGCGGGGAGCACGGCCGCACCTTCACCTGCGACGCGGTCTTGACGCTGGGGGACTGCGACGGCTACAGGCTGCCGACGGAGGCCGAGTGGGAGTACGCCGCCCGCGCTGGCGCCGCCGGGATCGCCAGGGGTCCGCTGGAGACGGTCGCCTGGATCGGCGCCAACAGCCAGGAGACCACCCACCCGGTCGCGGCGCTGCGCCCGAACGCGTGGGGCCTCTTCGACGCGCTCGGCAATGTCTGGGAGTGGGTCTCGGACTGGTACGCCCCCCACCTCTCGCTGGCGCGCGTGGACCCGACCGGACCGGCGGCCGGCTCCTTCAAGATCGCCCGCGGCGGCAGCTTCAGGAGCGTGGTCTGGGCCACGCGGCTGGCCAACCGGACCCGCCACGCCCCCACCCACCGCAACATCGACACGGGCCTGCGCGCCGTCCGATCCTTCACCCCGGCGGTCGACGGCATGCCCTGAGCGGTCCTTCCGGGGACCGACGGTCGTGGGGCAAGACGATCCCGACGGGTGGGCTTCGGCCTTCAGCCGTCGAAGTGGTCGCCGAGGGCGCGGGTGAGGAGGTCGGCGTCGGCGTGGGCCGGCAGCGTGACGCGCAGGCCCGGCGCGGCGCTCATGGCGCGGGAGATGGCGAGCTCGGCGCCCTCGTTTCTGGCCCACGCGCGCCGCGCGATCCCGTTGGTCACGTCCCAGGCCAGCATCGCGTCCAGGCGCCGATCCGCCGCCTCCGATCCGTCCAGCACCAGCCCGAAGCCCCCGTTGATCACCTCGCCCCAGCCCACGCCGCCGCCGTTGTGCAGGCTGACCCAGGTGGCGCCCCGGAAGCCGTCGCCGATGACGTTCTGGACGGCCATGTCGGCGCAGAAGCGCGAGCCGTCGCGGATGTTGGCCGTCTCGCGCCAGGGCGAGTCGGTGCCGGAGACGTCGTGGTGGTCGCGGCCCAGGATGACGGGGGCCGAGAGGCGGCCGTCGCGGATGGCCGCGTTGAAGGCCCCGGCGATCTGGCGCCGGCCCTGCTCGTCGGCGTAGAGGATCCGCGCCTGGGAGCCGACCACGAGGCGGTTGTCCTCGGCCTGACGGATCCAGCGCAGGTTGTCGAGGATCTGCTGGCGGATCTCGGCCGGCGCCTCGGCCGCCAGCCCTTCGAGCACCTCGGCCGCCAGCGCGTCCGTCACCCGCAGGTCGGCCGGATCGGCGCTGGCGCACACCCAGCGGAAGGGGCCAAAGCCGTAATCGAAGCACATCGGCCCCATGATGTCCTCGACGTAGGACGGGTAGCGGAAGGACTCGCCCGGGCCGGCCAGATCTGCCCCGGCCCGGCTGGCCTCCAGCAAGAAGGCATTGCCGTAATCCCAGAAGACCATGCCGCGCTCGGCCAGCGCGTCGATCGCGGCGACCTGCCGCCTGAGCGAGGCCTCGACCTGCGCCTTGAAGGCCGCCGGATCGGAGGCCATCAGCGCGTTGGAGGCCTCCAGCGACAGCCCCGCCGGGTAGTAGCCCCCCTCGAAGGGCAGGTGCAGGCTGGTCTGGTCCGATCCCAGATCGACGCGTGCCCCGCGCGCGGCCAGAAACTCCCACAGATCCACGACATTGCCGATGAAGCCGATGGAGACGGCCTCGCGCTCGGCCACGGCGCGCTCGACCCGGACCAGCAGCCGCTCCAGGTCGCCCTCGACCTCGTCCACCCAGCCCTGCGCGTGGCGCTTGGCCACCGCCGCCGGGTTGATCTCGGCCACGACCGCCACCGCGCCGGCGATCACCGCCGCCTTGGCCTGCGCCCCCGACATCCCCCCCAGCCCCGAGGTCACGAAGAGCCGCCCGGCCAGCCCCTCCGGCCCCAGCTCCCCGAAGCGCTTGCGCCCCGCCCCGAGCAGCGTGATCGTCGTGCCGTGGACGATCCCCTGGGGGCCGATGTACATGTAGCTGCCCGCCGTCATCTGGCCGTAGCTCGTCACGCCCAGCGCCGACATCCGCAAGTAGTCGTCTCTGCTGGAGTAATTCGGGATCACCAGCCCGTTGGTCACCACCGCGCGCGGCGCCTCCGGGTGCGAGGGGAAGAGCCCCAGCGGGTGCCCGGAGTAGATCACGAGCGTCTGCGCCTCGGTCATCTCGCTCAGGTAGCGCATCACCAGCCGATACTGCGCCCAGTTCTGGAAGACGGTCCCATTGCCGCCGTAGGTGATCAGCTCATAGGGGTGCTGGGCGACGGCAGGGTCGAGGTTGTTCTGGATCATGTGCATGATCGCGGCGGCCTGGGTGCAGCGCGCCGGGTAGTCCCGGATCGGCCGCGCGAAGATCGGTGCCGAGGGCCTGAAGCGGTGCATGTAGATCCGCCCGAGCGCCTTGAGCTCCTGCGCGAACTCGCCGGCCAGCGCCCCGTGCATCGAGGCCGGGAAGTAGCGCAGCGCGTTGGCCAGCGCCAGGCGCCGCTCCTGGGCCGTGAGCGTCAAGGGCCTGACCGGCGCCCGCGAGATCGACGGGTCGACCGGCGGCGGCTCGGGCAAGCGGCTCGGGATGCCCTCCTGGATCTCCTCTCGAAAGCTCATATGCTCCTCCTGGCCCCTTCGCCTGGATCTCGCCGCGCGAGCGCCTCAAGGGCCTCCTGCACCTCGGCAAAGATCCTGTCGGCGCTCACCCCGGCGGCCCGCAAGCGGCTCGCGGCCGGCTCGACGGCGCACCACGACACCCCGCCCCGGCGCGCCCCGAAGGCCACCAGGCACCGGCAGAGCGCCTCGCCGACCTCATCCAGCGTCCGCAGGTCCACCAACACGGCCTCCCCGGCCGGGATCGCCGCCATCGCCCTGTCCAGCGCCGCCGCGTCGCGGCTCGTCACCCGCCCGAAGAGCCTCACCCGCCGAGGGGTCCCGCCCAGGTCCACCCAGGGCAGCGGGTCGAAGAGGTAGCCGTGGAGCTGCTCCAGGCGCTCTGCCACGATCGGGTCCTCGGTCGCCCACGCCGCCGCGCGCCACAGCGCCTGCAAGAACAAGCGCAACACACCCCCCTCGGGCTCCTCCCCCGCCCTGACCGAGCCCGATCCCACCTCCTGGCCCTCGAAGCCTACCCACCACGACACCCTCATCCCGTCGCGCCCATTGCCCTCCGAGGGCTCATCGTAGAGCGAGGCCCGCCAGGCCGCGCGCAGCTCCGCCAGCCTCTCCCCGTCGAGCGCCCCGCGCCCTCGGTAGATGGGCGGCGGCGGCCCGGGCTCGATGCCCTCCTTCAGCCCGCGCTCGATGTCCCAGACGTGCGTCCAAAGCGACCCCAGAGACACCCCAAAGTGCGCCGACGCCCCCTGGCCGGCCTCGTCGCTCTGGAAGGTGACGCTCAGCTCGTTATGGAAGGCCGGCTCAAAGAGCACCCGACAGCTCCACGCCGCCTCCCCGTCGTCGTGGTCGCCGAGCATGTAGGCCGCCACGCGGCGCTCGATCTCTTCAAAGTCAACGGACAAGGTCTTCCCCGTGGAGGGCGCGCCCCGGCCTGATCACCGAGGCGGCGAGAGCGCCTCGGCGGCGGCGCCGACGGTTGCGGCGACGGCCTTGCGCGCGAAGTCGTGGCTCAGGCCCTCGATCTGATCGGGGCCCTTGCGGCAGTGGTAGGCATCATAGCGGAACTCGGCGGTGTCCGTGATCATCATCGCCGGAAATCCGCGCTCCCAGAAGGCCGTGTGATCCGAGCGCCGCAGGTCGCTCAAGGCCGGGTGGACCCGCTGCTCGGCCGTCAGCGACAGCGGCACGATGGCCAGCGAGACCGCCGCCCCGTGCCTCGCCAGCGCCTCGGCGTGGATCTTGGCGTCGTCCCCGGCGACGACGGCCAGGAAATCGCCGCGCCAGCCTCGCGCGTCCATCCCCGCGCTCACCTCGGGGAAGAGTTGATCGAAGCCCGGCGGCAGGCGCTGGGAGCGCTCGGCGGTGGCCTCGTAGCCGATCATCTCCAGCACGAAGGCCGCCGCGATCTTCTCCCCGGCCTGCGCCGACCGCGCCGCGTGCGCCCGCGAGCCCTTGAGCCCAAGCTCCTCCTCGTCCCAGCACACCACCACCAGCGTCCGGGCGTGCGGCGCCGAGGCCAGCACCCGCGCGGCCTCCAGCACCCCCGCGACCCCCGTCCCGTTGTCGTCCGCGCCGGGGCACCCCGCGACGCTGTCGTAGTGGGCGCCGATCAACACCCGCTCCTCGGGCAGCCGCACCCCCGCCCTCACCCCGAGCACGTTGACCCCGGAGCCGTAATCGTGCCGCTCGACCGTATAGCCCAGCGCCTCGAAGCGCGCCGCGCACAGCGCCTGCACCGCCTCCCATTGCGGCGTCGACGGCGACCTGGCCCCCACGATCGCCCTCAAGTCCACCTCGTACCTCGCCTTGTCCACGCACCCGGCGAGCTGCGGCGGGCTCACCCCGCTGCACCCCGCGTCCACGACCCGCGCAGGCTCCGGGAGCCCCGGCGCAGCCCCCGCCGCGCCCTGCCCCCCTGCCTCGTCGGCCGACGGCGCCCTCAAGGCGCCCACCGCCGCCCCCACCTGCTGGCCCGCGTCGACGGCCTCGACCGCGCCGCCCGGCGCACCCTGACCAGGGTCCGCGCCCGGAGCACCAACCATCGGATCGACAGCCGCCGGATCAACAGCCGCCGGATCGGCGACCACAGGCTCCACAGCCGCGTCCGCCGCCCCGGCCCCCTGAGCGACGGCGCCGCCCGCATCAGCGAGCGCCGAGGGCGAAGGCGGCGTCAGCTCCGGCGCCGGCGGGCCGTCGAGCGCGGGGTCCCGGCTCCCCGCCACTCCCCCCTGCCCGATCTCGATCGCGGCCGGAGGGGTCGCGACCGCGCTCGACCCCTCCGGGGCGCCAGCGTCCGACACCACGGGATCGTCACAGGCCGTTGACCCGACCGCCCACACCATCAACGCGACACACCACGAAAAACGCCCCATGCTCCCCTCCCGCGCTACGCCTCATCAGCCCGACCTTACCACAGCCCCACGAGGACACAGAAGGCCGCAAGACCTCTCCACGCGCGAGGAGGCGAGGGCCGATCCCAGGCGCCTCGACCCCTCCCCGTAACGATCCGCGCGGCTCGAACGCTTGCAACTCGCGCGCGCCGCGAAGTATCCATGGTCCCCTCATCGCCTTGAAGCCCACCTCGTCGAGAATGACGGAACACTTACATCACATGGGAGATATTCAAATGCCCCAACCCATGACATGGACCATATGGCCGCGCGCGGGCCTGGCGCTCCTGGCGCTCTCGCTGGGCGGCTGCCCCGGCGGCGGCCTGGGCGCGCTCGCAGGCCCGGGCTCGGCGGCGGACGCGCTGGGGGTCAGCGGCGGGCCGGGCGCGGACTGCACGCCGGGGCAGATCCCGCCCGAGAGCACCCCGCTGGTGGTGGACTGGGAGGACGCCGCCCGCGCCGACCTGGAGAGCGCCATGCAGCGCGGGATCGCCGTGGTGCGCTACGACTGCGAGGGGATCAAGGTGCTCAAGGGCTGCCACATCGAGGGCGGCTACCGCTACCTGGGCGTCTCGAAGAAGACCCGCGTGGTCCAGATGGACGACAAGGCCACCATCGCGGCCAACTTCTCGCCCGGCTTCCGCTTCGTCGGGGAGGTCGAGGCGGAGCTGAACGCGGGCCGGAGCCTCAACCTCGCCACGATCATGGTCGGCCAGAAGAGCACCGACGTCAGCGCCGCCTCGCGCGCCCTCCTGCAGGGCCGCTGCGACGGGGCGACGCACTTCGTCTTCGACGCCACTCTGGGCGCCTTCGCCATGGAGACCGGCTCGAAGGGCGAGGTCAAGGCCGCCGCCGAGATCCTCAACCGCGGCGCCAGCGCCGGCGTCAGCGCGGACAAGAAGGTCGAGGCGCGCGACGGCGACCCCGCCGCCTGCGACGTGGTCGCCGGGCCTCACGAGGCCCCCGTGGGAGGCTGTCAGGCGGTGCTGCGGCTGACGCTCTTCGCCCTGAGCGCCGAGGGGGAGGCCGCGCCGACGAAGCCGAGCGCGACCCTGGCGATGTTCTCGGCCAGAGAGAGCGCCCGCGACGGGCGCACCTGCCCCGCGGGCTTCGTCTTCACGGAGGGGGCCTGCGTGCGGCCCGCCGCCGCCCAGACCTTCCTGTGCGAGGTCGGCGACAAGGCCCAGTGCAAGGCCCAGTGCGACAAGGCCCACGTCGGCAGCTGCGGCCGCTACGCCGAGCTGCTGCTGGCCGGGTGGGACACCGCGCGGGCCGCCGGCGGCGCTGCCACACAAGCGGCCTTCGAGGAGATGTTCATGGCCAGGGAGGCCGTGGACGCGGCCTGCGTGGGCGGGGATGAGCCCGCGGCGTGCACCCTGTCATCCATGGCGGAGATGCTGGCCAACCAGGCCCAGAAGGGCGCCGGCGACATCAAGAAGGCCAGGGATCGCATGGTCCGCGGCTGTCAGGGCGGCAACCTGTCCGCCTGCGCGATGCTTGTGTGGGCCAAGACAGGCCAGTATCAGGACATGGGGCTCTCGCCCAGCGACGTGCCCACCGAGGCCACCCTCAAGGCCGGCTGCGCCAAGGGCCACGCCGGCGTCTGCGCCCTGGTCGTCGACATCCTGGGCATGCTCCCCGGCGCCGCGGGCGCCGACGAGCTCTTCAACGCCGCGCTCATGGCCTGCCAGGGCGGCCAGGGCCTCTCCTGCGCCCACCTGGCCGCCTTCAGCGCCGGCGACGCCGAGTGCGCCCTGATCGAGGGCCGCATGGACGCCCTCGCCCGAGCGAAGTTCGCCAACAACCCCATGATCCTCGCCGGCCGCAAGGCCCTCTGCAGCAGGTTCCCCAAGCCCTCCGCCGCCCCCGACGCCATCCTCGCCGCGCTCGATCGCGGCTGCGGCCTCGGCGAGCCCGCCGTCTGCACGCTCGCCAACGAGCGGCGCGGCCAGAAACCCTGAGCGACCCGCAAGCCCTTGCCCGCGCCGCCCTCCAGATCATCCCCCTGGAGCGGCCCTGTCGCCTCCCCCAGGATCACGCCCGGAGCGGCCCTGTCGCCTCCCTCAAAAGCGGAAGACCGCCCCGAGCGCCACCTCGATCTCCGTCACCAGCACGGCCTCCGACACCAGCGCCACGTCCAGCTCCGCCATCAACCCCGAGTCGCCCCACAACCAGAAATACGAGCCCACCGACCCGATGCCCCCGAAGTGCAAACCCCCCTCCTCCCCCTCGACCTCGCCCAGGGGAATGACCACCAAGGGCCCGGCCCCGATGTAGCCCTGAACCACCTCCGAGAGGTGAATGGGCGCCTTCAAGATCAGATCCACCGGGACGACCGCGTGCTCCCCGAAGAGCAAGGCCGCGCTCAACTCCACCTCCAGCACATGCGGCACCAGGGCTCGCTCAAAGGCCACGCTCGGGCCAGCCAGAAACACCCTCTCCTCCTCCACCAGCGCCATCACCCCGATCCCTCTGACCGCCACGAGGTTGTGGGGCTCCGCCTCCCCCTGGACGCCGTGCTCCTCACCGAGGCCCTTCGGCTCCGACGCCCACGAAGGCAAAGCGGACAACGACGCGCACAGACACAGCGCCATCGAGACCAGACCTCTGCAGGACATGACGAACCCCCCGATATTGTTTGAAAAATCACAGGCTATATCCGGAGCCTACGCCGACCAGCAGGCGCCGTCAACGACGCGCGAAGCCCGCCCCGGAAAACGCAGACATCCTGAGCGCCGCGAGCGACATCCGAGGGACCCCCGCCTCCCCCGGCCCCCCCAACGCACAACCCGCCCGGTGCAGATGTGATCCATTCAGGGGTGGACAGGCGCGATCCGCCTCACCACCCTTACCACCCGGCATCGGCGCCCCCAGCGCGCGACCTCACGACACCCTCACGACACGGAACCCCGATGCGCGACTTCGCCACCTTGACCCCTCGCGGCCAGACGCGCCGCCTGCGCGCGCTCGCCCGCGACGCGCTGCGCCAGTTCGGCGTCGATCCGCCTGACCCGCGCCAGCCCGCGCGCCTCTCACTCCTGGGCAACTGGGAGAACGCCACCTTCAAGGTCGAGCCGCTGACAGGCCCCTTCGCCGGCCAGAGGCTCCTGCTCCGCCTCCACCGCCCCGGCCACCAGCGCCGCGACACCATCGCCTCTGAGCTCCTCTGGCTCGACGCCCTCCGACGCGACGCGGGCCTCCAGGTCCAGCGCCCCATCGCCACCCCCGACGGCCGCGCCATCATCGAGGCCGACGCCCCCGGCCTCCCCGCCCCTCGCCTCTGCACCCTCATGCATTGGATCGACGGCCGCTTCGCCCGAAAGGCCCGCCCCCACCACCTCCACCAGGTCGGCGCCCTGACCGCCATCCTCCACAACCACGCCCAGGCCTGGACCCCGCCTCCCGCCTTCGTCCGCGACCGCTGGGACCCCCCCCGCCTCTTCGACCCCGTCCTCTGGAACCTCCTGCCTCTCGAACACCGCCCTCTCTTTCAATCCCTCGCCGAGCGCGCCACCGAGGCCATGGAGCAGCTCGCCCAGGACCCGCAGACCTTCGGCCTCATCCACGCCGATCTTCACATGGGCAACGTCCTCTTCCACGAGGGCCTGATCATCCCCATCGACTTCGATGATTGCGGCTTCGCGCCCCACCTCTACGACCTCGCCACCTCCCTGACCGCCTACCGCCTCAACCCGCACCTGCCCGCCCTCAGAGAGGCCCTCCTGGCCGGCTACGCCCGCCACCGAGCCCTCCCCGACCTCCAACACCTCGACCTCCTCGGCGCCGCCCGGCGCCTCTCCCTCCTCATCTGGTCCTCCTCCCGCGCCCTCGACAACCCCGCCTTCCTCCCCATCCTCCCCAAGATCACCGCCGCCGCGATCTCCGCCGCTCAGGACATCATCGGCCGACCATCGCCCTGACCTGGGGGCAAGGCCCCAGACCCCACCAGGGCCGGTCGCCCCTGGACCCCCGCGCTGGCCCGTGTTGCGCCGGCCAGCGCGGGTCAAGGGGCGCGCCGATCCTGGCGAGGGGCTGGGCAGAGATCGACGGCAAGGTGTTGTAATTTCAAGACTTCTGGGGCGACGAGAGGGCGGCCTGGAGGGAGCATGAGGGCAGGGCCGGGAGGCCGCGGCGGTAGAGGTCGAGGAGGGAGCGGGAGCGGGCGGCGAGTTGTCGGCGGACCTCGCGGCGCTGGCCCTTGACGCGGGGGATGTGCATGTCGTCGTAGGCGGTGGTCTGGTGGCGCATCCAGGCGATGACGGCGGCTTCGGCGCGCTGCTCGATGGGGATGCGCTCGGTGCGGGCGACGGTGCCGCTGCCGACGGGGGTGGCGTGGTTGGTCACGGCGAGGGTGAGCTTGGCGGCCAGGGCGACGTGTCGGGGGTGGAAGGCGAGGAAGTCGAGGACGGCGCGCTCGAAGTCCTCGACGTAGACGTTCTGCTTCTTGACGCGGCGTTGGGCGTCGGCCTGTCGGCGGCGCTCCCAGGCGGGGTCGGCGCGCTCGACGTCGAGGTCGCCGCGGTGGGCTTCGATGGTGGCGGTGGGCGCCCAGATCCCGCGCGAGAAGGTGCGCCTGCCGTGCTTCTCCTGGACGGTCCAGGTGGGGCCGGCGGCCTTGACGCGGCGGGTGAGGCCGGCGTCGCCGGGGGGGAGCAGGCTCCAGTCGTCGGGGGGGATCAGCAGGGCGCCCTCGCACAGGACGGTCCGATCTCTGGGGCCGGGGGAGACGACGCGGGTCTTGTCGGGCAAGGGGGCCTCCGGGGTGTCAACGGGCGAGGTGGTCGTCGATGGCGCGCTGGAGCTGCCTGGGGCTGGTCTGGGAGAGCCAGACGTTGGCGGGCTGGAGGCAGACGACGGGGGCTTGCTTGCAGAGGCCGTTGCAGTGGGTGCGGGCGATGAGGGTGTTCTTGCGAAGCCCGTGATCGCGGAGGCGCTCGCGGGCGCAGTCGCGCAACTTCCTGGCGCCGGCCTTCTTGCAGTCCTTCCCGTGGCAGATCATCACGATCCGCTGGATGTCTTCGATCCTCATGCCGCCAACCCGCCGTGCGTCGACGAAGCGCCAACCGAGAGGCATTTGTAGCGCAAGCTTCGAGTGCAGTCATCCCCCACACTCCACCCCCTGTCCCCCTCCTCGTTCCACGAGGAGGGGGGACGCTCGTATTACGGGCACGGTGGATCGCACTCCACCCCCTGTCCCCCTCCTCGTTCCACGAGGAGGGGGGACGCTCGTATTACGGGCACGGTGGATCGTACTCCACCCCCTGTCCCCCTCCTCGTTCCACGAGGAGGGGGGACGCTCGTATTACGGGCACGGTGGATCGGGGGGAGGCTCGTTGGGAAGGCACGATGATTTGGGGGGGTGGGCCGCAGGAGCCCTTGCCGGGATCGCTGGCCGCCTGGGGCGGGTGGTGATGTCGTTGGGGCGGGACTCGATCCACCCGTGTCCGTAATTCAAGGGTCCCCCCTCCTTCCGGAGCTGTCTCTTAGTCACATCTCATCGGAGCCCGTCGTGGCGGGGGTCGATGGGAGACTCAGTTGATGGGTCTGGGGTCAGTGCATTGGCCTTGCTCAAAAACTCGATCCCGTGTTGGCCGCCATCCTTCATCGACCCGTGG
>SYOX01000374.1 GCA_005804885.1 Pseudomonadota bacterium | reverse complement strand
TTGAGCGTGCGTCAAGGATGTTTTTGTGCGCCGCACAAAAACATCCTTGACGCACGCTCAACCTGCGCCTAGCATCGGGCATCTAGAGCGGCTGATGGTCGGCCGCGAGCGCGATTCGAGGAGATCACCATGGCCGAAAAGAAGACTTCGCAGGCGCAGCAAGGCGCGCCCTCGTTCACCTCCCCCTTTCCCGCCTGGCAGGCCATGATGGCCACCCACCTCGACCGCGTCGAGGCCCTCTACGGCGCCTCGGCCACCTTCGAAAACCAGGGGCTCGATCAGGCCCGCCGCAACGTCGATGAGGCCGCCCGACTGACCCGCGCCTCCTTCGACTACACCGCCCAGCTCATGGAGCAATGGCGACACCTCAGCCTGGAGGCCACCCGCCAGACCTTCGAGGCCATGACCCGCCCCTGGACGCCCAACCCATGAGCGCCGCCCCGACGCCCAAGGACACCCTGCTGCGCGACGGGACCGCCAGCCTCTACCGCTTCCGCCCCCCCGCCCCGCGCCAGCACGCCGCGCCGAGCCTCCCCCTGTTGCTCGTCCCCTCGATGATCAACCGCTGGAACATCCTCGACCTGCGCCAGGGCGCCAGCCTCGCCGACGCCCTGCGACACGCTGGCCTCGACACCTGGTGCCTGGACTGGGGCGTCGCCGAGGACGAAGACCGACACCTGACCTGGGAGATGGTCGTCGAGCGCCTTGAGCGCGCCATCCGCGCCATCCTTCGAAAGACCGGCGCGCCGAAGGTCGGCCTGCTCGGCTACTGCATGGGCGCCACCCTGGCCGGCATCGCCGCCGCCCTCAACCCCCGCAAGGTCGCCGCCCTGATCAACCTCGCCGGCCCCTTCGACTTCGCGCACGGCGGCGCGCTCACCCACGCCACCAACCCGGCCTGGTTCGACGCCGAGGCCATCGCCGCCGCCGGCAATGTCCACCCCGCCCAGATGCAGATGGGCTTCGTCGCCATGCGCCCCACCGCCCAGCTCGCCAAGTGGGTCAACTTCGCCGACCGCGCCCACGACCCCGCCTTCCGCGCCGCCTTCGACGCCCTGGAGGCCTGGAGCAGCGACAACATCCCCTTCCCCGCCGCCGCCTACCAGACCTACATCACCGAGCTCTACCAGCAGAACCTCCTCGTCAAGGGCCAGCACCACGTCGGCGGGCGCCGCGTCGACCTCGGCGCCATCGACTGCCCCCTGCTGACCGTCGTCACCGATCGCGACACCATCTGCCCCCCTCTGGCCGCCACCGCCCTCAACGACCTGTGCGCCTCGACCGACAAGGCCACCCTGACCATCCCCGGAGGGCACGTCGGCGCCGTCGTCGGCTCGCGCGCCCCGACCCACCTCTACCCCGCCCTCGCTCAGTGGCTCGTCGACCGCCTCGCCCAACCCGAGACGCCCGCCCTGACACACCCCCAGGAGCCCGCCGCGCTCAGTCCGTCACCCGGATGAACTGCCCCGCGCTCCACTCGAAGGTGTTGACCTTGACCGCGCCCCAGGGCAGCAGGATGCGCTCCCAGTCGACGATCATGTCGCCGTCGGTGTCCACATAGGTGTCCGCGTCGACGCCCTGCGCCTTGGCCGGGCGGCTGACCAGGATATTCGTCGGCTTGTCCTTGCCCATCGGCGTGAACGCGACCTCGTCCTCCACCTCCCAGTCCTCCCCCCTGTTGCCGATCTCGTGGTGGAAGATGAGCTTGATCCGGTCCTGATCGAAGTGGTAGATGGCCAGCATCGTCTGCTCGACGTGCTCCGGCTTCCCGATGGTGTACCAGACCAGCATCTCGTCGTGGCCGTCGCCGGTCAGCTCCCGCGTCTCCAGCTTCTTGAAGGTGTGCTGCGGCGAGTGGGCCATCGTGTAGTAGTAGAAGTCCCCGAAGCCAAGCCCGAAGCCCGTCATCACGAGGTACTTGTCCACGAGCTGCACCCGCTCTCGCCGCCCGTCGCCGCCCACGTTGGCCCACAGCGTCTCCTGCACCTTGAGCAGCCGTGCGTCCGGCACCTTCCTGAAGAAGCTGTCGCCCATCGCCGCCGCCCCGGAGAGCGAGAGCGATCCCATCGCCTCGTAGTTGCTGGCTTTTTTGGCGTCGAAGGGCGCCGTTGCGACGGCGGCCTCGTCCTCGTTGGGGTCGTCGCGGTCCCAGTCCCGCGCGAAGGCGACGATCCCGATCGGCTCAAGGCCGGGGGCGGGGTCGCTGATCTCGGCCAGCGGGATGGCGATCTCGAAGAAGTAGCCGGTGTTGCGCAGCGAGCCGTCCTTCTTGAGCCCCTCGGGGATCTTGCCGGCCAGCGCGCGCGGGTGCTGCCAGGTCACCTCGGGGGGGCCGTCGGAGGGCAGCTCGCCGAGGGCCAGCTCCAGCATCCTGAGGCGCCCGACCTTGCTGGCGCTCGTCGGGCCGCTGTCGAACCAGATCTCCACCCGGTCGCCCCGGTCGCGCCCGCGCGGCGGGGAGACGATGTTGTCGCGGACCTCGACGGCGATGTAGAGGTTGGCGTCGTCGTACTGGAACTGAAGCAGCAGCGAGAGGTCGAGGGGGCCGGTCCAGTCGTACTCGGGCTCGCCGCTCACGAGCGCCTTGCACTCGTGCTTCTGGACGTCGTTCCAGTCGGTGATGAAGCCGTCGACCTTGACGAAGCCCGACTGCACGGCCCTGGCTTCGAAGGACATCTTCGGGGCGTCCTCGGGCCTGGCGTGCGCGGCGTCGGCCGGCGAGGCCCAGAGCGCCACGGCGCCGGCCAGCGCGGCGCAGATCAGCGCGGCGCGCGCAGACGGGGGGAGCGGGCGGCGGAGATGGGGCGAGGTGGCTCGGGGAGCGCTCATGGGTCTTGCCTCGTCTGGCGGAGGGCGCGGACGCGGAGGCGCTCGGCCTCGTCGACGGCCGTGGTGAACTTCTTGAAGAGCTCGTAAGCCTCGGTGGAGACGCGCTGGATGGGGAAGCGAAGGGATCGATCGAGGCCGGCCATGTTGGGCTTGTTGCTCGTCCTCGGAGTCAGGAGCAGGGCGCCGAAGTCGCTGTCGAGGTCGGCGGCGCGGGGCGCCTCCGTCACCGCGTAGCCTTCGGGGAAGGCGATCTGGAGGGAGAGGTCGGCGTCGATGGGGTCCAGGACGGCCACGGGGAGCTGGCGCTCGGGCAGGGTGGCGTAGGAGGCGCCGAGGGCCGCCGGGAAGAAGGCGCGGTCGATCACCAGCGCGTCGCCCTCGACGCGGGCGATGCCGCGTGCGGCGATCCGGTAGGTGAGCCGCAGGGGGGCGTCGGCGTCGCCCCGGTCCAGGATGTTCAGCGCGCTGACCTCCAGGCCAGGGAAGGAGGCGGCCATCGAGCGGGCCAGCGCCGTCGAGAACTCGCCCATGTCGGTGTACTCGTCCAGCACGCGCCGCATCTGCGAGGCGAGCCTGCCCCGGTGCGTCTCCTCGACCATGCCGACGGCGTCGCCCCTGGCGTCGACCGCCAGCGTGATCTTGACGCTGTGGCGGTCGGAGCCCTCGGCCATGACCGGTACCTTCACCAGCAGCTGATCCCGCGTCGGCCCCTCGCCCTCGACCTCACCCATCGTCAGGGCGAGGTTGCCCTGCAGGATGGGCGGGATGTAGCCGAAGGCGGTGTGGTTGTAGGCCGGATCGAGCCAGACCTCCTGCCCGTCGAGCCGGGCGCGCAGGAAGGTGAAGGTCCAGTTGTCGATCTCGGGGAAGTCGACCAGCTTCTGGTCCCGGCCCCAGTTGCGCCCCATGACGACCTCGTTGTCGATCTCCATCAGGTCGAGCAGCGCCTTGAGGACGACGAGCCTATCGCCCGTGCCGCTGGCCAGGACGTGGGCGGCGGGCTGGGCGAAGACCCCCGAGCCGTCGTCGTCGATCCGGGTGTTGACGAACTCAAAGGCCGCCCGCGCCCTCTCAAGTTCAGTGTCGCCAGCTCCCGCGATCTGCCGCGCCTCCTGCCACAAGAGGGCGCTGGAGCGCGCGTTGGACAAGATCCTGTCCCGGTAGGTCCGCCACGCGTCGGCCCACCCGTACCTGTGGGCCAGCAGGATCGACGGGATCGTCTCGACCGCCGGCACCGCCTCGGGCTCGCTGCGCGCCCTCGGGCCGCGCAAGGTCAAAAATCGGTAGCGCCGCCTGTCCCCCTGCACCCCCACCTCGGCCCTGGGCGCGTCCTGCCGGTAGTCGATCGTCGCCTCGCCCCAGGAGGCTGGCGTCTCGATGATGTACTCGCTGCGCAGCAGCGGCGCGTCGAAGATGTTGAAGAAGAACCGCACCCCCAGATAACTGCTCGCCCGCGTGGCGCTGGCCCCGGTCGCCTCCAGGTACTCGAACTCGATGAAGTCGCCGTCGGCCAGGTTCGGCATCGAGATCGTCGGCTTGCCGGGGATGAACTCCGGCTCCATCACCCGCCCGTCCGGCTTGATCGTCCGCAAGCTCAAGACCAGCGCCTCGCCTGGAATGTCCACCTCACCGTGCTGGTCGATCCCCTCCTTGTTGTTGACCCGGATGATGTTGTGGGTCAGCGTCAGGCTCGATCCGTCCTCGAAGATCCGCACCGCGGCATAATCGAGCAGGTAGACCGCCGCCGTGTCGGTCTGGACCGGCTGCTCCAGGTAGCGCTCGACCACGCCGCGGCCCTCAACCCTCAGATCTTCAAGGACATTCTGCCCGGCCTGGAGCGCCTCGACCCGCCGCAGGTTGTAGCTCCCCGGAGACTCCTTGAGCCACGCCTTGAGCGCCTCGCCCGCCTTGTCGGCGCCCTGGCCAGCCAACACGGCGTCGAACTGTCGCATCCGGGCGTCCGAGGGGTTGTTCGCCAGCCTCGCGGACTCCTCGAAGGCCGCCTCCGCCTCCGCATGCCGCCCCTGGCGGGCGTAGAGGCTCGCCAGAAAGAGGCGCTGGTTGACGGCGCGCGGGTTGCGGGCCACCAGCGCCTCGTAGCGGCCGATGGCCGCCTTGACGTCGCCTCGGGGCAGGTCGTGGTTCGCCGCCAGGCCCTCCTGCGAGGCGTCGCAGCCCGCGATCCCTGCGGGCAGCGCCTCGGGCGTCTTCCAGCGCTCCTCCTGTCCCCACTCGGCCCACAGCGCCTCGGCCAGCGAGCAGCTCGTCGGGTCCAGGGCGAAGGCCCGATCCAGCGCCTTGCGCGCCATCACCGTCCAGCCGCGATCCCGCAGCAGCCTGTATCGGTGGAAGTGCAGCGAGAGCTCATCCGGCGCCAGCTCCTGCGCCCGCTCCAGCATCTTGAGCGCCTCATCCTGTTGAAGTTCCTCAAGAAGCCCGGCGAGCCGGTCCAGGGCGAGCCCCGCCTCGGGGTCCCGCTCGACGGCCTGCCGGGTCAGGGCGGCGGCGCGGTCGTGGCGGACCTGCTGCGGCAGGCCCTCGTCGGCCTCGATCTGGGCCGCGCGGGCCAGCGCCAGCGGCGGGAAGTCGGGGCAGGCGGCCTCGGCATCGTCCAGCGCGCGGATGGCGGTGTCGGCGTCGCGGGCCTCGGTCGCGCCGATCGCGGCGAGCCACTGGACGAAGCAGTGGTCGGCGGACTCGGGCGCGCCGCCGAAGTAGTCGGGGGCGGGCGCGGGGGCCAGGATCTCGACCGAAGCAGGCTCGGCCCGCGCGGCGGGCTCGGCCTTGAAGGTGGCGGTCGAGGGCTGCCCGTCCGAGGGCGTAAAGACCAGCGCGAAGCGCTCGTCGCCGCGCTGGACGCCGAGGCGGACCAGGACCCGGTGGATGCCGGCCCCGAGCCGCACGGGGGCGCCAAAGCGGTGAGGCCCATAGTGGCCCGCGGCCTTGTCGAAGAGGAGCTTGTCGCCGATCCACACCCGCGCCCCGGCGCTGGCCTCCAGCTGGGCCAGCGCCTCCGTGGGGGCGTCGAGGTGCATCCACGTCTCCAGGTAGTAGATCCCGGTCAGCGCGAAGGTCGGGTCGCCCACGGGCTCGTCGAAGAGGATCTCGCGAGTGGGTCGCTCGAAGTCATTGATCTTATAGGATTTCTTGAGCGGAGCGTCCTCGGCCTCGGGGAAGGGGCGGTCGCGGTCGTGGTAGGGGTAGATGGAGAAGGGGCCGGCGATCCGCCACCGCTGGGCGAAGCCGGCGGGGGCGCCGTCGAAGACCTCGGGGGCGGCGGAGCGGCGCAGCGCGACGTGGCGAGCCTTGAGGTCGACGAGGCCGAGCAGGGCGCGCGCGCCGGAGTCCATCGGGCGGCCCTTGAGGGCGTCGAGCAGGGCGAGCGCGCGGTCGGTCCAGCCGGGGGTCTGGTCCTTGAGCTGGAGCAGGCGCTGGGCCGCGGTGCGGGCCAGGGGGTCGTCGGGGCTGGCCTCCAGGAGCAGGGCGTGCTGCTCGGCGGCCTCGGCGATCCGCCCCTGGTGCAGGCGCACCTCGGCGAGCCCGAAGCGGGCCAGGGGGCGGGGTGAGGGGGCGTCGACGAGGGCTTCGAAGGCGGCGGCGGCGGCGGCGGTGTCGCCGCGCTGGAGCCAGTCGGCCCAGGCGCGCTCGGGGCTGCCTTCGGGGATGGGGCGGTGGAGGTCGGGGCCGAAGGGCGGCGGATCGGGCGCGCTCGCCTCGTGGCCGTGGCGCTGGGGGCAGCCGGCCAGGGCGAAGGCGGCAGCGGCGATCAGGGAGAGCTTGAGGACGGGGTCTGGCTTCATGGCTCCTCGGGCGGGCCTGGGCGGATGGGAGGTTTTCAGGGCATGTCGGCGACGATCGGGGTGCTCAGCACCCGGTCGACGTCCCCGAGCCAGGCCCGCAGCGCGGCGTAATCGGCGGCCTCGACGCGGTGGGCGTCGATCTGGAGCGTGGCGCGCACCTCGACGGGGCCGCCCTCCCTGGCCTCGACCTGGAGGGTGAAGGCGCCGAAGGGCGACTTGATCGAGGTGTCGCCGGGGGCGCCCTTGAGGACGGCGCCCGGCGGCAGTCGGATGGAGAAGGTCTCCTGGGTGGTGAAGGGGTGGCCGAGGTCAAGGGGCTGTCGGCGCTCGGGCCAGGGGGTCAGGCGGCGGCTCAGGTTGCCCTCGCGCAGGGTCGGCAAGAAGCGCAGCGTGCCGCCCTCGCGCGTGGCGACGTGGCCGCCCTCGGCGCGGTAGGCGATGCGGACGGGCATCTCAAGATCACCGAGTTCCGAGAATTGGTGGTGGGCGAGGTGTGCGCCGACGAAGTTGCGGGAGACCTCGGCGGCCAGGAGCTCCTCGCGTTTTTCGGGGGTGCCGTAGGTGCGGCGGTAGCCGGCGGCGAAGCTGCCCGTGATGGTGGTGCTGGCGTCGATCCGGGAGGCGGGGCCGGTGAGGTCGACCTCGAGGGTGGAGAGCAGGGCGTTGGCGGAGGCCGGCGCGATGGGGGTGGTGCGGAACTCGTGGCCGCCGCCGTCCTTGACGATCAGGACCGAGACGCCCTGGTCGCCCCAGGGCAGCTCGTTGGTGCCGGAGTACTCGGCGGTGCCGTCGAGGAAGAGGTCGAACTCGGGCACGTAGGCGATGGCGTGGTCGAAGATCTGAAGGCTGGCCGGGGAGGTGTCGATGGCGCCGTTGTTGCGGGTGCGGACCAGGACGAGGTTGGCGTCGATGCCGGCGGCGTTGAGCATGACCTTGATGAGCGAGGCCTTGTCCTTGCAGTCGCCGAAGCGGCGCTTGAGGCACAGGGTGGTCCGGTAGGGCTTGTAGCCGTGGATGCCGAACTCCAGGCCGACGTAGCGGGTGTTCTTGAGGACGTAGTCGAGGATCCGGGCGACGCGGCGGCGCTTGTCGGGCTCGCCGGCGACGAGGCCGGCCACGACGCGCTCGATCTCGGCGTCGATGACGAGCTGATCCTTGACCAGGGACCAGTACCAGGTCGCGATCTGATCCCAGGAGGCGTAGGTGGACAGGTGGAGGTAGTCGGCCAGCTCCGACAGGCCGGGCTGATCCTCCTCGCGGGCGATCTTGGGGACCTGCGAAAAAGTCCATGATCTCGCGAGGATGGACTCGTCGCCCTCCTTGAGCAGCTCCTCCTTCATGGTGTGGGGCAGCTTCGGCTGGCGGGCCTGGATGGCGCGGCCGGGCGGCGAGAGCAGGACGTAGCGGGCGGCCAGGCGAGGGGAGGTGTCCTGGGCGTACCAGAGGTCGCCGAAGTAGGGGCCGAGGATGTTCTGCGAGGCGGTCGCGCTCAGGCGGTACTGGACCTCGACGGTGTCGCCGACCTGCAGATCGGGGAAGACGAGCACGAGGGCCTTGTAGTCGTAGTAGAGGTTGTACCAGGGCTCGGAGAGGGACTGTTCGAAGGTCTGGTAGCTCTCGAGGACGACGCCGTCGGGGCGGGTGACGCGGGCGCGGATGACCTCGACGCGCTCCTCGGAGGGGGTGTAGGCGATCTGGAAGTTGCGGGCCTGGGCCAGCCCGACGTCGGTGCGGATGGTGGTGGCGCGCTGGACGAAGGTGGACGACAGGCCGTTGGAGAAGACGCGCACGACCTTCTGCTCGATGAGGGTGAGCAGGTCGTCGTTGGCGAAGAGGCTCCCGTCGCGCTCGGGATCGGGGGTCGGCAGGGGCAGCGCCCAGCGCTCTTCGATGGAGGGCTCGCGCGGCTCCATGTGCGCGACGTAGGACTTGAGCGTGGGGTCCTGGCCGTCGAAGGCCAGCGCCCGGTTGAGGGCCTCCAGGGTGCCGGCCCGGTCGCCGAGGCGCTCGCGGGCCACGCCCAGCCGCCGCCAGTAGGACGACTCGCCGGGGACCAGCGCGGTGAGGCGCTCGAGGACCTCGGCGGCCTCGGCGGGCCTCCCTGCGGCGTGGAGGGTGTCGGCCAGCAGGCCCTCGAAGCCCGTCACGTCCGGGCGCAGCGCCGAGGCCGCCTCGACGGCCGCGAGGGCATCGTCGGCGCGGCCGGCCTTGAGCAGCAGCGAGGAGCAGGGGCCGACGAGGCCGATGTCGTCGGCGACGACCTTGTGGAGCTGGCCGCAGAGCTCGATCTGGCGGGCGCCGTCGCGCAGCTCCTGGGCGGCGGACCAG
This sequence comes from Pseudomonadota bacterium, assembly GCA_005804885.1. Classification (GTDB taxonomy): domain Bacteria; phylum Myxococcota_A; class Bradymonadia; order Bradymonadales; genus SYOX01. Next base: position 10,528 of record SYOX01000374.1, on the reverse strand, counting down.
GCGGCCTTGAGCGCGGCGGGGTGGTCGGGCCGCCGCCGCGCCAGCGCGTCGGCCGCCGCCATCGCCGCGTGGCCCTGGCCCTCCTCCAGCATCATCGTCGCGCGCATGGCCTGGGGCGCGGTGAAGTCGGGGTGCGCCTCGGCCAGCCGCTTGAGCAGCGCCCAGGTGCGGGCGTACTCGGCGTCGCCCACCGAGCGGTAGGCGATCTGGGCCAGCCGGTACTGGAGCCAGGGGTCGCGGCTGGCCTGGGCCAGCGCGGACTCGATGGCGTCGTGGCGCTCCCACTGGCTGGCGGCCGTGTGGCTGTGGATCAGCAGCACGCCGGGGCTCGCGGCCACCTGGCGCGCCCGGCGCATCAGGTCGACGTGGGGCTCCTGCGGGTCATCGGGGCGCAGGTGGTGGGCCAGCAGCGCCGCGCGGGCCAGCCCCAGCGCCCGCTGGCTGTCGGGCAGGGCCTCGGCGGCCTCCACCATGGCCTCCAGCGCGGGCTTGACCTCGAAGCGCCCGGGCGCCTCGGCCGCCCCGAAGCTCAAGCCGGAGGCCGCGCCGGCCAGCGCCTCGGCCTCGTCCGTGATCTCGACGCCGGGCAGCGGCGCGCCCTCGGCGTCCGTCACCCGCAGGCTGAAGGTCATCGGGCCGCTGCCATTGCCGAGCTTGAGCAGCACGAGGTTGTCGCCCTTGTTGAGAAAAATGCCGTATGCGTCGCGATCGAAGCCGCCCCCGATCTCATCGGCGACCCCGCCCACCAGCCCGCCGTTGAGCCAGAGGCGGTAGGCCGCCGAGGCCCCCAGGCGCAGCGCCGCCTTCTGGGCCTTGGGCGAGCGCACCACGCAGGCCGCGTAGGCCACCGACCCCTCGATCGGGCGGATGATCGCCTCGACGTCGATGACCTCCAGATCCACGCGCGGACCCAGCGGCCGCCAGGCCACCGCGCCGTGCCGCCCCTCGACGGCCTGCTCCAGCTCCACGCCCTGCTCGGGCGCGTAGATCTCCTCCATGCCCGACATGGCGTCGTTGGCGAAGGGGCCGATCAAGGTCCATCGCAGCGCGAAGCCCTGCTTGCCAACCACCTCAAGGGCCTTCGGGCGCTCTCCCCGCGACAGCAGCGCGCGGGCTCTGAGCGCCTCGGCCCTGGCCCGCGCCAGCGGGTGCAGCCGGGCCTTGCCCAGCAGCTCCAGCGCCACCGCGGTGTCCTCGGCGCCGATCTCCGCCAGCACCGGCTCAAGCTCCAGGATCGGCCCCAGCCCGGCGATCTTCCCTTGCGCCCGCTGCGCCTCCTGGATCAGCGACAGCGCCCGCGCCGTGGCGGGATCCTCGCCCGCCATCGAGGAGCCCGCTGCGGCGAGGCTCAACATCAGCGCGATGAGAAAGGGGATGGGCTGTGAAGGCATCGGCACGGTCCACGCTCAGGGAGGTCGTCGCCATCACCTCGACGCCCGCGATGGCAGTCGAGGCCAGGTCGGAGAACCCCGACCCGCGCGGCGTCACGCACTTGGATCTGTGACCCTAACACCGCCTCGCCCCTTGGACAATCCTGAGCTGCAGTGGTTCCCCCGGACACCTCCCGCGCCGGAACAGGGCCCGCCACCCCGCTCGATCCCACCGCGCCTTTTGCTGATGATGGAATATCTATATCGTAGATTTATCAGGGTCGACAATTTGAGTTTCCAGTTGTCGTTGGTGTATTACTGTAGTGGTGGTGTGATCTGGCCTCGCGAGCCCCAGGAGTCTCTGTGCGCCTCTCTCTCCAGACGGCCCTCGCGTCCAGCCTCTTGACGACGGCTGGCGTTTGCGCGGGGCTCCTGCTGGCACACACTGGGCCGCTGTCCGGCCGCCCTCACGGCGTCTTGCTCCTGGTCGTCCTGGCGGCGGCGGGCGTGGTCGGCCTCGGCTTGCTCGCCGTCACGCTGACGGCGGCGCGCAATGCGCGCGAGGCCGCCGAGGGCCACGACGAGGAGGCCAACCGCATCCGGGAGAGGGCCCGCAAGGACATCTCGAACACCCGCGCGGCGCAGGCCCAGGCCCTCAAAGCGCTCGAAGAGGCCAAGGAGCGCGGTCGCTACTTCGAACTCGTGCTCAAGAACCTGTGTGAGGACAACGAGGATCCGATCCTGGTCGTCGACGAGGAGGGCCGCCTTGAGGTGTGCAACCGCGCCTCGAAGGATCTCCGCAGGCTCGGGGACCGCCTGCTGGTCGAGGGGGAAAAGCTCGACGAGATCTCCAGAGACAGCCCGCTGGCCAGCGGCGTCCTGGACGCCGTCAGGGAGGCGATGCGATCGAGCGACTCGGCCGTGATGGTCGAGGGGGTGCAGCTGCGCGCCCGCCGCCTGATGATCGGGGACCGGATCTCGGTGCTGGTCATGGCCTCCCGCGAGGGCTTCTCGCTCCAGGAGATGCGGCAGGCGGTCGAGCGCTACCGCCAGATGTGCGAGGCCAGCGCCGAGCTGGAGAGCCAGAAGGCCGCGCTGGAGAGCCAGAACGCCGAGCTGCTGGCCACCGAGCGCTTCAAGAACGACTTCCTGGCCCGCGTCAGCCACGACCTCAAGACGCCCCTGGTCTCGATCCGGGGCTACACCGAGCTGCTCTTCTCCGGCGGCCTCGGCCCCATCGGCGACAAGCAGCGGCGCGGCCTCGACACCATGCTGCGCAACCTCGACCGCCTGCTGGCCATGATCGAGAGCCTGCTTGAGCTCAGCAACCCCCACACCAAGCAGAAGCAGCACCGCCTCAAGAGCGAGTCCTTTGACCTGGCCCAGCTGACCTCCGACGTCCTGGAGCTCTTCGCCCCCAAGGCCGACGAGGTCGGCGTCGACCTCCAGCTGCGGCAGAAGGGCGCCATGCTCCTGTCCAACGCCTTCGAGCCGATGAACGTCCAGGCCGACCGCATCAAGGTCCACCGCATCCTGACCAACCTGCTGTCCAACGCGCTCAAGTTCACCCCCATGGGCGGCAAGATCCGCGTCTACCTGCGCGACGCCGATCTGGGCGAGGTCGCCAACATCGAGAGCAAGCTGGAGACGGCCAAGGCCCAGGAGATGCGCAGCACCGGGCAGTGGCCCGTGTCCCGGTCTCGCGGGCGCTGGATCCTGCTGCGCGTCCTGGACACCGGCAAGGGCATCCCCAAGGAAGACCTCGACAAGATCTTCGAACCCTGGATGACCGCGCGCAACAAGGCCGGCCTGGGCCTGGGCCTGGCCATCACGGACCAGTACGTGCGCCTCCACGACGGCTTCATCGAGGTCAACTCCGAGGAGGACGCCGGCACCGTCTTCTCGATCTGGCTGCCCATCGGCGAGCTCCGCAGCGAGATGCCCGCCCCCCCCCAGTCCCGGCCCCGACCCCACATCACGACCTCCATCAAGCGCGGCTACATCCTCATCGTCGACGACGAGCCCGACATCCGCGAGTTCACCGTCTCCGTGCTTGAGAGCCAGGGCCACCTCGTCAGAGCCGTCGCCGACGCCGACGCCATGCGGGTCATGGTCGCCAGCGCCGCACCCGAGGCGATCCTGCTCGATTACTACCTCGGCGGGATCGAGAGCACCGAGGTCCTCAAGGACCTCAAGGCCAACCCCGCCACCCGCGCCATCCCCGTCGGCCTCATCTCCGCCCGCACCGACGAGAAGGTCCGCGAGGCCGCCCTCAACGCCGGCGCCTTCGGCTGCCTGAGCAAGCCCTTTGGCCTGGACGACTTCGCGGACTTCGTCCAGCGCCTCCTGGCCCAGCGCTCGGAGCGCCCCGCGCGCCCCGTCACCTCGCCCATCTCTCGCCCGCTCTCCTACTTGAGCCGCCGCGACCCCACCAGCTGACATGGCCATCCCCAAGCTCGAACACAGGCTCCCTGGCGCGCTCTGGAGGGGCTGCGCCTGCGGCGTCCTGGCCGGCGCCCCGATCGTCCTGATCGAGCTGGCGCTCCTGGCGCGCGGCGTCGATCTGCCCTCGTCCCGCGATCTGGCCCTGGTCGGCCTGACCCTGGCCACGCTGACCTTGTGGCCGGCCGCCCTCATCGGCGCCGTCGGCGCCGCGCTCGGCTGGGCCTTGCGCCGAGGCCCGGGCGCCTTCATCAGCGCCGGCTGGCTCAAGGGCAGGGCGCTGCTGCTCGCCGGCGTCGGGATCGTGACCGTCGCCGCCGCCGCCGCCAACATGCCCGGCCTTGAGGACACCACCGAGGCCCGCCAGATCGGCTTCGCGGGCGCGTGGCTCGTCCTGTGGGTCGTCCTGATGTGGCTCGGCCGCCCCGATCGCCAGAACCCACGGCGACGCTCCGACACCCGCACAGACGCCCCCCCGGCCCTCTCCTGGTGGCTCGGCCGCGCCGCCATGGCGTTGATCTTGCTCCTGATCTGGGGCGGGCAGTTCGTCCTGCTGCGCTGGGACGAGGCCCCACGCCTGCGCGCCCTCGTCCTGAACCACGTCCCGCTGACCGGCCTCGTCGGGCGACACCTCCAGAGCCTCTTCGACCTCGACGGCGACGGCCACAGCGCCTACTTCGGCGGCGGCGACTGCGCGGGCGACAACCCCGCCGTCCACCCCTCCGCGCGCGAGATCGCCGGCAACGGCGTCGACGAGGACTGCGACGGCCAGGATCTCCCCATCGGCGTCGTCCTCGACGACGCCCGCGCCAGCGTCCAGCGCGCCGCCGCCGCCGCGCAGTCCAGCGCCGCCCGCCTCGACGCCCAGCGCGCCGGGCGAGCCCTCTCCCGACCTCCCCTGGCTCGCCTCCCCGTCGTGCTGATCACCGTCGACACCCTGCGCCCCGACATCCTGGGCGCCTGGGGCGCCTCCCCATCCCCCTCGCCGCACCTCGACGCGCTGGCGCGCCGAGGCGTCGTCTTTGAGCGCGCGTGGGCCCAGGCCCCGCTGACCAAGGCCTCGGTGTCGAGCATGATGACCGGGCGCTACTTCTGCGAGCTGCCCCGGTCGCGCGCACGATTTACAAGAATATTCGATAAAAACATCATGTTGGCCGAGGTGATGGGCGAGCAGGGCTACGCCACCGAGGCCGTGACCAGCCACCCGTACCTCTCCGAGCGCTACGGCTTCGACCAGGGCTTTGACGGCTTCGAGTGCGTGTCCCAGCGCCGCGAGCGCTGGAACTCGGATCGGGCCGTCGACGCGGCGCTGGCCCGGCTTGAGCGGCTGGATTCCCCGGACGCGGCGCCCTGGTTCTTGTGGCTCCACCTGATCGATCCGCACCACCCCTACGAGCCCCACGAGGAGAGCGCGGCGCTGGCCCGATCGCTGTCCTTGACCCCGGACGACTCGGCCATGGGGCGCTACCTGCTGGAGGTGGCCTGGGTGGACGCGCAGCTCGGGCGCCTCTTTGACGCGATGGAGCGGCGAGGGACCTTCGAACGGGCGATGGTCGTCGTCCACTCGGATCACGGCGAGAGCTTCGGGGAGCACGGCCTGAAGCACCACGGGCAGGCGCCCTTCGAGGAGCAGATCCGGGCGGTGCTGGTCGTCAGCGCGCCCGGAGTCGCGCCGGGTCGCCGCCAGGAGCCCGTGATGCTCATGGATCTGGCCCCGACCTTGACCGCGATGGCTCTGCAGACGCCCCTGGAGGCGCACCCGGCGCTGGGCGACCCGGCGCTGGGTCGCCCGATCAGCCTGTGGCCGACGCTGCTGGGCGAGCCGCTGCCGAAGCGGCCGATCTTCGCCGAGCGCCCCGGCGAGCGCGGCAGGGTGCGCCGCCTCGCCGTCCTCGATGACCCCTGGAAGCTGACCCACGCCCCGGACCTCGACACCTGGACGCTCCACGACCTGAGCGCCGATCCTGGCGAGCTGCGCGATCGGATGGATGACGAGCCCGAGCAGGCCGCGCGGCTCCAGCGGCTCCTGCGCCGCTTCGCCTCCAGCCTCGATGAGGTCGAGGCCCGCTGACCACCTTCCCACGCCGAGTTGCTTTGGTGTAGGATCGCGGCGACGACGAAGACAAGCGCGAGGTGAACGACGCGCGCCAGTGGGGGCGGTGACCGTGGGCATGCAGATCCGGGCTTTCGGCAGGAGCGATCTGGGCAGGGTGCGCGAGAGCAACGAAGACAACATGGTCATCGAGTGCCCTCCCTTGCCCCCCGTAGGCCTCTTTGTCGTGGCCGACGGCGTCGGCGGCCACAAGCACGGCGAGATCGCCAGCAAGATGTTCGTCGACGGCGTCCAGGAGCGCCTGCGCGCCTCGGCCGACGCCTTCGCCCGCTACCGCCTCGACTGCGATCGGGAGATGCGCGACGAGCTGCTCCACCTGCTGGAGAAGGTCGTCGATCAAGCCGGCTGCTCGATCTACAAGGCCAGCCAGGACCACGCCCAGCTCCAGGGCATGTGCACCACCGGGGTCGTCGTCGTCATGGTCGATCAGGGCGTCTTCATCGCCCACGCCGGAGACAGCCGCGCCTACCTCGTGCGCGGCGATCAGACCTACCAGCTGACCGAGGACCACACCCTGGCCAACCGCTTCCTCAAGGACGGCCTGATCAACCGCGAGGACCTGCCCAACTTCCCCTTCACCAACGTCCTGACGCGCTCCTTTGGCTCCTCGCCGCACATCGACATCGACACCCTCTTCGTGCAGACCGAGGCCGGCGACCGCTTCATCCTCTGCTCCGACGGCCTCCACAACTACATCGAGGGCGAGGAGCTGCTGACGATGAGCAAGGGCTGCGCGGACGGGCGCCAGTTCGTCGAGCAGCTCATCAGCGCCGCCAACGAGCGCGGCGGCGAGGACAACATCACGGTCGCGCTCGTCGAGGTCACCAGCCAGGAGGAGGCCAAGGCCCCCACCGTCGACCTCAACCGCCAGATCATCTTCCTGCGCAGCCTCTTCCTCTTCCGGGAGTTCAACGACCAGGAGCTCCTGCGCGTGATGCGCATCATCTACACCGAGCGGCGCGCGCGCGGCGACGTGATCATCAAGGAGGGCACCGAGGGCAACGAGCTCTACATCCTGATCGAGGGTCAGGTCGACGTCACCCTGGAGGGCGAGCACCTCGTCACCCTCGGCCCCGGCGCCCACTTCGGCGAGCTGGCGCTGATCGACAACACCACCCGCTCGGCCAGCGTCTCGGCCCGCACCGAGGCCACGCTGCTGACCATCGTCCGCGCCGACTTCAACCGCCTCATCTACGAAGACCAGGTGCTGGCCGTCAAGCTCCTGTGGAGCTTCCTGCAGAACGTCGGCGGCCGCGTCCGCGAGCTCTCCATCGAGGTCAAGAACCTCAACCAGCAGCTCGCCGGCTTCAGGACCTTCATGAACCGCACCTGAGATCGAGCCCCCCTCCCGGCGCCGTCGAACAACAACTGCTTAAACTTTCTGTGTTTTTCTTTGCGTGGAAGGTTGATATGAGCCCGGCCCGTGACCCCGGTCGGGGAGGCGCGCAGGTTTGTCGCGCCGCCGTCTGCGCGGGGCAACTCGGGAGGTGGGTGATGGAAGCCTTGGCCATGAAGAGCTTCTTGACGCTCTTCGTCGTCATCGATCCGGTCGGGCTGGTGCCGATGTACCTTGGGGTGTGCGGCGAGCGCGGCCCTGACGATCACCGGCGCACGGCGCGGCGCGCGGTGCTGGTCGGAGGGGTGACGCTGGTGGCCTTCGCGCTCTTTGGCGCGTGGCTGCTCGGGCACCTTGGGATTACGCTGGCGGCCTTTCAGATCGCCGGCGGGCTGCTCCTGTTCAAGACGGCGATGGACATGGTCTTCGCCCAGCGCGAGCGCGAGACGCCCGAGGAGGCCGACGAGAGCCGCCAGCGCGAGGACATCAGCGTCTTCCCGCTGGCGATCCCCTTCATCGCGGGGCCGGGCGCGATGGCCAGCGTCATCATCCTGTCGGGCGAGGCGCAGCAGCTCCACATGGCGGGCGTGGTCGTGGTGCTGGGGTGCGCGGCGGCGGTGCTGGCGCTGTCGTACGGGGCGCTGCGGGTCGCGGTGCGGCTCAGCCGGGTGCTGGGGCGCACGGGCATCAACGTCATCACGCGGGTGCTGGGGGTGCTCCTGGCGGCGCTGGCGATTCAGTACGTCGGCGACGGCGCGCTGGGCTTCTTGAAGTGAGATTCTGGCTGGCATCTCCGGGCCGGCCTGCTTCATAATGAGAGACCAGACCGCTTCACCGCGAGGAAGAGGCCGTGAGCGACAACCCCCCGATGGATGGCCCGCGCCAGACCGTCTACCTGATCGATTTCCCGGAGCCTGCCGACCCGCCGAGCCGCCTTGAGCGGCTCCAGGCCGCCTTCGGGGTGGACGAGGCGATGGCGCGCCACTTCCTGGAGACCATGCCCGTGGCGGTCAGGCGCAAGGCCACCCCCGAGGAGGCCCAGGGCTACGCCAGGGCGCTGGAGGCCATCGGGGCCGTGGTGCGCATCTCCGCCGAGGCCCCGACGGGCCAGATGGCCCGGATCATCGACGAGGACAGGGCGCCTCCGCCCTCCTCGGGTCACCAGCGCGCTCACGGCGTTGGCTTGCCCACGGCGTCGCTGCCGGGCGGCGGGCCGCCGCCCTCTCGGCCCGACGCGCCGGCTCGGTCTGGCGAGGGGGCGGCGCCCTCGCGGCCCGGCGTGCCGGCTCGGTCGATCACACCGCCCTCTCGGCCCGGCGTGCAGGCCCGCTCGGGTGAGGGGTCGCCCTCTCGGCCCGGCGTGCCGGCCCGGGCGGCGAAGGACGGGCCGGAGGCCGATCGGCAGGCGCCCTTCAGCCTGACGCCCGCGCGCCTGCCCGCCTCGCAGCTCCAGGAGGAGCCCGAGCACGACGGCAGGTCCTTCTGGGAGTCCATCCCGGTCGCGCTCACCTCGCCCTTTGTCGGCCGGGGCCTCTTCTGGCAGCTCATCCTGCCCTTCGTGTTGTTGCTGGCCGGCTGCTTCCTGAGCTTGCCCTGTATCATCACGCGGCTCCTGGTCGGCGGCACTTTCCTCTTTATCTACATGGGCTTGCTGGGGCAGTACTTCTCGGGCTCGATCCAGCAGGGCCTCCACGGGTGTCGAGAGGCGGCGGAGCTGCCCTCCTTGGCCGAGGGGTGGGCGCAGGTTCGGACGCGGGGCGCGATCCTGTCGCTGCTGGCCGTGATCCTCTTCGCGGTGCCCGGCTACCTGGGCTGGGTCGCCTTCGTCGGGCCTGAGAAGGAGGGGGTGCGGCCCTGGAAGGTCAGCGAGCCCTTCCAGGGTGAGCAGGGAGAGCCGCTCGTGATCGCCGTCGGCGGCCTGCCCGTCGTGGGAAAGGACGCGCAGGGCAACAGGGTCCGGATCGACCCGAGGGCCAGCACCGTGGAGCTGCTGGACGTCGCGGCCGACGCGGACGACCAGGGCGCGGGCCTCGCGGCGCTGGTCTTCTTCCTGGGCTTGCTCGTGCCGCTCTTCTGCTGGCCCATGGCGCTGACGATCGCGGCGCTCAGCGGCAGGCTACGGGATCTCTTCAACCCCCTCTTCGTCTTCAAGGGCATCCTCAAGGGCGGGGCGATGTACGCCGCCGTGGCCCTCGTCGGCGCGCTGCTCTTTGGCGGCAGCCTCGCGCTGATGTCCGCCCTCCAGCTCGGGGCCGTGCTCTCCGGCGGGGGGGGCGGGATCGGCCTGATCCTCCTGGCCGCGATCGTGCCGCTTTGGATCAACGCCTACGTCAGCGGCGTCCAGGGGCACCTCATCGGCCGCATGATCCACGACCGCGCCGACGACTTCACCGAGTTCAACCTCTGATCCTCGCCCCTCTGCCTGTCAACGCCGCTCCCGCCACCGCCCCATAAGCGCTCGATCCATGAGGGTGTGAACGCCCGTTGACGCTCAGTGTGTGAACGGACCGCCAGCGCAAGCCGCCCGGGCGCCCTGGCCCTGGCCGATGGAGGGCCTTTGAGCGCCTCTCAGCGCGCCATCAGGCGGATCGGCCTCGTGTTGGCCGGCCCCCAGGATATTTTTTAGCGGATCAGGGCGAGGTGGCACGAAGTTCGCTTTGGTAGGAGGGTGACAGGCAGGAGGACCTCAGCGTGAGGTCAGATCCCGGTACACCCAGGCCCCGTACGGGTTCACTCAGGTCGGTCACCAAGGACAAGTGCGCGAGTCTGGAGAGCGTATAAATCCGGCCCTTGAGGCCGGCTTTCTGCCCCCTCCGGGTTCGCGAGCGCAGGGCCTCCCAGGAGGCCCTGCGCTCATCCGCAATTGTCTGAAGGAAGGGTACGACTTCGAGAAGGGATGGTCCGAGGCTCACCACCTCACCATCCCTTCTCTATTTCTTGGGCGCGGCGACGGGGCGGCCTCGACGCGGTGGGCTTCTGGCTGGCTCATCCGGAGGGCTTGGGTGTCGATCTCATCGAGACCGAGCACGATGAGGCCCAAGAGGGGGAAGCTGACCAAGAAACGACAAGGGCCGCTCTCGAAAGAGCGGCCCTTGGGGTCAGGGTGCCTGAGGGTTCAGGCGCCCCGAGGATGAGTCAGGACTCAGAGGCCGGAGACGGGGACGATGTTGCTGCCGCGGCCGCCCTCGCCCATCTCCTTGAAGTCGCCCGTGACGTCGTCGGCCACGGAGACCGAGACGCGGAAGGCGTCGTCGTCGAAGCGCCCGC
>SYOX01000373.1 GCA_005804885.1 Pseudomonadota bacterium | reverse complement strand
TGCGCACGCCGATGAACGCCATCATCGGCTTCACCAGCCGGGTGCTCAAGACCTCCGAGGACCGCCTCAACGAGCGGGAGCAGCGCAACCTCAACATCGTGCTGCGCAATGCCGACCGGCTCCTGACCATGATCAACGATCTGCTCGACTACGCGAAGCTGGACGCCAACCGGATGGAGATCAAGCCGGAGGTGCTCCAGGTCATTGATTTGATTGAGGAGTGCGCGGAGCTGGCCGAGCAGATCGTGCGGGGCAAGGAGATCGAGGTCGTGTTGGACTGTCCGCGTGACTTTACGATAGAGTCGGACAGGGACAAGATCAGGCAGATCCTCCTCAACTTGCTGTCCAACGCGGCCAAGTTCACCGAGAAGGGCGCCATCACGATCTCGGCTCAGGCCGTCGAGGCCGACGAGGGGCCGAGGATGGTGGCCATCTCGGTGCGCGACACGGGCATCGGGATCAGGCCGGAGAACCTGGATCTGATCTTCGAGTCCTTCCGACAGGTCGACGGCAGCTACACCCGCAAGGAGGGGGGGACGGGTCTGGGGTTGGCGATCACGGCCAGGCTGGCCGAGCTGCTCGGCGGCCGCATGTCCGTCAGCAGCGACTTTGGTGAGGGCACCACCTTCACCTTCCTGTGTCCATTTGAGCCGCCCAGGCGGCTCGTCGAAAGAGGCCGTCGCCTCCAGGCCTGACAGGCGGGCGACGGCTCGGCGCGCGCTGCCCTCGGGGCGGGCGCAGCCTCCACGCTGGAGAGACCATGGGCCGCGTACTTATCGTCGACGACAACGAAGACAACCTCTTGCTCTTCCAGGAGTATCTGGAGGACAACGGCTTCGAGACGGTGCTGGCCAGCAGCGGCCAGCAGGCGCTCGATCATCTGGAAGAGGCGACGGTCGACGTGATCGTCCTGGACATCCATGTGATCTTCGTGACGGCCAAGTTCCAGGACGTCGATCACGTCGCCACGGGCCTCTACCTGGGCGCCAACGACTACCTCTACAAGCCCGTGGCGGAGAAGGAGCTCGTGGCGCGGGTCGCCGTCATGGTGCGCCTGAAGGCGGCCGAGGACGAGGTGCGCCGGATCTCGGTCACCGACGAGCTCACGGGCCTGTTCAACCGACGCTTTTTGCGCCAGCGCCTCGACGAGGAGCTCAGCCGGGCCCGCCGGGCCCAGACGCACCTGTCGGTCATGCTGCTGGACCTCGATCACTTCACGCGCATCAACGACACCTACGGCCACGCCACCGGCGACGAGGTCCTGTGCGCCGTCTCGGAGGTGCTCCAGTCGGGCTTGCGGCAGGGGGACGTGGTCGGCCGATGGGGCGGCGAGGAGTTCCTGGCGCTCTTGCCCAACAGCGACGCCAACGGCGCCCGGATCACCGCCGAGCGTCTCAGGGCCGCCGTCGAGTCCTTCGACATGAGCGCGATCCACCGCGACCTGGCCGTGACGGCCTCCTTCGGCATCTCCGTCTTTGACGCCGCCGACCCCGAGGCCGACGCCGCCTCGCTGATCTCCCGCTCCGACGCGGCGATGTACGAGGCCAAGCAGGCCGGCCGCAACCAGGTCCGCATCCACGCCCAACCCGTCGGCAGCGAGGGCAAGCCATGAACGAAGGCGACAGGATCCTGATGACCGAGCTGATCGTCCAGCTCAAGCAGGCCCTCGCCGAGAAGGCCGAGGCCGAGCAGCAGATCGGGGTGTGGCTCGAGCGCATGAAGCTGGCCCAGGACGCCGGCAAGCCCGAGCTCTTCGAGGCGGCGCGCGAGCGCGCCCGGCGCGTGCGCGACGAGCTCAGGGCGGTCGAGTCTCGGATCATGGACCTTGAGGTCCAGAAGGAGTCGCTGCGCGGGGAGGTCAAGGCCAGCCGGACGAACGAGGGCAGCGCCGTGGTCGCCCGGACCCGGAACCTGCTCAAGAGCCTCGAAGGCACGCCCATGGACCCGACCGAGGCGCGCTTTGAGCGCATGGAGAAGGAGGCCGACGCGGAGGACGCGCTGGCCGCGCTCAAGCGCCGGATGGGCCAGGAGTGAGGCCCGCGCTGGCGCGCCGTTGCCTTCGACTTCCTTTTTAATATTCATGATTTACGATCGCCTGGAGGGCTTCAGAAGGCCTGTTCGAAGCCGAAGCTGAAGCGCCCCGGCAGGCCGGCGCCAGGTCCGTCCAGCCCGAGCCCCCAGTCCGCGCGGATGACGATCCGGTTGCTGATCGGGTTGAGCAGGCGGCCTCCGATCCCGACGCTCTGGAAGAGGCGCAGGTCGGACAGGTCCTCCGCCTCGGCGATCCCGGCCACGTCGTGGAAGGCGACGAGGCCGAGCTGGAGGGTGTAGAGCTCCCAGGGCATCGTGCGCCACTCCAGATTCGAGGTGAGGACCGATCGGCCGAGGAACTGCCCGATCTCAAAGCCCCGCAGGCCCGAGTCGCCGCCGACGGAGGTCAGGCTGTTGCTCTGGTCGTCGATCCGGTGGAGCGCGACGCCCTCCCAGACGAGGCGGCCGAAGAGCCACACGGGGGTGTAGTTGCGCAGCGAGGCCCGCAGGGCGTTGTCGATGAAGTCGGCGCTCTGCAGGCGAGTGCTGGCGCTCAGGTTCAGGATGAGGACGTCGGCGTCCCGCGAGGGGTTCTGCGCGCCGCCGAGGCGCCAGCGGTGGGTGTAGCTGGCGGAGAAGGTCTCAAAGCGGGCCTCGGAGCCCAGCAGGGGGTCGGCGTGGCGGGCGGTCAGCTCGAGGCTGGGGCCGAAGCGGAAGTCCTCGGGCAAGGCGAGGGTCTCGAAGTTGCGCATCTGGACAAAGTCGGGGGTGAAGACGCGCCAGGCGGTGAAGACGGCGCCGACGCGCTCGGAGCGGGGCAGCAGGGCGCCCTCGAAGCGAGCGACCTGGGCGGCGGCGAAGCTGTCGCGCTGGGCCTCGTCCTGACCGAAGGCGAAGCGCCGGACCCCGATCTCGTAGCCGATCGAGGCGTCGTGCTTGACCTTGAGGCCGAAGGAGCGGGTCAGGGAGGCCTGGGCCTCGAAGATGCGCTCGCGGAAGATGAAGGGCATGACGACGACCCCGGGGGTCGGCGGCGTGAAGCGATCCAGCGGGCCGGGGCCGAGGCCGAGCAGGAGGTCCACCGGGTCGCGCAGCAGCCCCGCGCCGAGGCCGGCGATGGGCAGCGCGAGGGGCGGGGGCTCCTCGGGGACGTTGACGCCTCGGAGCTGGCCGCCGAGGAAGCTGCGGCCGATGGCCGTGTGCGCGATCAGCTGCACCTCCCAGCCCCACTGCTCCTTGAGCGAGAAGAGGGGGCGCTGGAGGTTGAGCAGCGCCGTGAAGCCCTCGGCCTCTCCCGTGTCCAGGTTCAGCGGGACGCTGAAGGACTCGCTGAGCTGGAGCCTGGAGCCCAGGAGCCTGGGGTCCAGGTAGGACTCCCCGAGGCGGATCGTGGCTGGCTGGAGCAGCATCGTCAGGGCGGCGAACTTGTGGGCGCCGGCGATGTTGTTCTCGCTCAAGGACACCGACAGGAAGTCGAGCACGCCGCCGACGACCTGAAAGTTGAAGTTGGTGCGCAGCGACCAGATGTCCTTGGTCACCACCAGCAACCGGACCGAGCCGGGGCTCTGGCCGCGCATGGGCAGCACCAGCGCCACGGCCAGGACGGGGGGGCCGCGCAGGTTGCGCTCGGACTGGGCGGCCAACTCCGGGTCGTAGGGGTCGCCCTCCTCAAAGAGCACCTCTCGGCGGATGACGGAGGGCAGGCTGGTGGCGTGGAACATGTTGAGGGCGTCGGGGAAGAGGTCCTCGGGGGTGAAGACCCCCTCGGGCTCAACGATGATCGCCTCGATCGGGCGGCCCGTGGCCTCCTGCTGGCTCAAGGCTTCGAGGCCGTGGCGCGCCATCGTGCGCTCGACCAGGCGCCACTCGTAGTCCGACAGCCCGAAGGGGTGCTGGACCTCCTCAGGGGCCTCGGCGGCGCCCTGCGCGGACAGCTCGCCCCAGACCCCCGCGCAGACGAGCCACGCCCCGATGGTCAGCGCCCGCCGCGCCCCCTCGCCCCAGCCGGCCGCGCCCGGGCGCGCCCGCCCTGTCGTCTTCTCCATGCGCCTCCAGGTGTCCCTCATCGGGTCGTTGAGCACGGGAGGCATTGTAGCCCCACAGGCCCTCGCGCTGCCAGCAACAGGTTGGCGCGGGCGATCGGCCATGAGCGCATATATAGAACGTCGAGTCACCTTGACGTTTTATTGACTTATACATTGTTTATGTGACCCCTCCTTGGATCGAATATGCTTGCCGCTGCTGCAAAACAGGTCCATGATGGCCCCGTTTGCGCCACCCCCGTTTCATCACACAAGAAATTCAGGGGGTTGTAGCGCGGCTCAACCACGACGTGGGCGTGTGGTGTCTCTGCCTTGGGTTCTTTGTCCAGGCAGACCCGCCACCCCAGATTCGGGTGCCTCGTCAACTCTGGGTACCGCCGAGGCGGTGACCTGGTGACAATCAGGAGAAAGATCTCATGCTGACGACCATCAAGAAGAACATTGCTCTGTTTGCGGCGGCTGGCATGCTGGTGAGTGTCGCCGGTCTGTCCGCCTGCGATGGCGCTGCCAAGACCGACGCGCCTGTGGAGGGCGGTGAGGCCGAGGCCAAGCCCGAGGGCGGTGGCGGCTCGCAGCCGGCCGTTGAGGAGAAGAAGGAGGAGGCTCCCCCCGCCGAGGAGAAGAAGGAGGAGGCTCCTCCCGCCGAGGAGAAGAAGGAGGAGGCTCCCGCTGGTGAGGCTCCCGCTGGCGACGCCCCCGCTGGCGACGCCCCCGCTGCCCCCGCGGGCGAGTAATCCTCATCCACCCACCCGGCCACGTCTGGCGACAGACGTGGCCAGGAAGAAGACCCCCTGCCCTCATGGGCAGGGGGTCTTCTTCTTGGGGAGCTCTCCATCCGCGGCAGCTTGCCAAGGTCGGCGGCCCACCTCTGAAGGCAGGGATCCTCGTTGTGGCGTTGTGGCCTTGGCGCGCGGGTGGGCCTCAGGCTGGCCGAGGCAAGCCGAAGCGTTCCCAGGGGACGTCCTGGAGGGTCGGGACGGCGGTGGTGGCGCCGAAGCTGGTGCAGACCGAGGCGCCGGCGAAGTTCGCCACCGAGAGCGCCGAGCGCCACTGGGCCTCGTCGAGCTCCCGGAGGCCCTGGCGCCAGCCTCCTGGCCCTCTGCCGCAAGGCTCAAGCAGGATCGACAGCGCGCGCAGCGCGCCGGCGAGGAAGGCGTCGCCAGCGCCGGTGGTGTCGAGCACCTCGACGTCCGGGGCGGCGACGTGGATCTCGTGCTGGGCAGTGATGACGGTCGCGCCGCCGCCCCCGAGGGTCATCAGGAGCGCCGAGACCTGCCGGGGGGCCAGGTGCCGGTCGAAGATCTCCCGGCCCGTGCCGCCCTGGCCGAAGAGGAAAGTGGTCTCGTCCTCGTTGACCTTGAGCATGTCGACGAGCTGGAGCATGTGGAGGATGCTCTCGCGCACGGCGTCGGGGTCGGGCCAGTGGTGGAGGCGGATGTTGGCGTCGAGGCTGACGAGGCGCCCGGCCTCGGCGGCCTCCGACAAGACCAGCAGGTTGGCCTCGCGGGGGCCGGGCAGGGTCATCAGGTTCGTGCCCGAGTGGACGATGGCGCTCTTGCGGACCACGTCCAGATCGACGTCCGCGGCGGTGATGGTCGAGTCGGCGCTGGGGTGGCGGTAGAAGGTGAAGCTGCGCTCGCCCTTCTCGTCGATCTCGATAAAGACGATCCCCGTGCGCGCCTCCAGGGTGTGGGTCACGCCGGTGACGTCCACCCCCGCGCCCTGGAGCTTCTCTCGGAGGTAGTAGCCGAACTCGTCGTCGCCGCAGCGCCCCATGAAGGCCGAGCGGCCGCCCAGCATCGCCACGCCGTAGGCCAGGTTGGCCGGCGCGCCGCCGAGGCAGCGGGTGTAATGATCGATCTCCCGCAACCTCGCGCCCATGCGCGAGGGCAGAAAATCCACCAGCGCCTCCCCGAAGGAGAGCACGTCGAAGGCGGCCTCTTGACTCATCCCAGCACCATCTTGAGGAACTCCTGGGAGCGCAGCTCCTTGCCCACCGCCGAGCTTACCATACTCTGGAGCTTCGGGCGCATCTTGCGCAGCACCTCGATCGAGGGCAGGTCCTCGGCGTAGCCCCCGTAGAGCCTGTCCATGACCACCAGCTCGCCGCGGTCCGTTTCGAAGCTCCGCTCCCCCTGCTCCAGGCAGCCCGCGCACACGGCGCCCTGCCCCTCGGCCATCAGGCGCCAGCCGGGGGCCTCGGTCACCGGCGCCTGGCACCGGAAGCAGCGCTCCAGCGAGGGGGCAAAGCCCGCCAGCGCCAGCGCCCTCAGCGTCAGCGTGGTCAGATCGGCCTCCAGGCGCGCCCGCTCGTCCTCGGCCCCGTCCGACTGCCTGTAATGAGCCGCCAGCGCCGCGAAGATCATCTCCCCGCCCTCGCCCTCGCGCAGGAGCTCCCGGACGAGCTCCGTGGCGTAGGCCGCGGCGCTGATCTTCTCAAAAGAGGCCTCGATGCCTGGGAAGTCCTCCTCGACCCTGGCCTCGACCAGCCACGCCATCTTGTCGCTGCCCCGGTCGGTGAGGGTGAAGCGGCTGATCCGGAAGCTCTCCAGCGTGCCAGCGAAGCGCCGCTTGGAGGCCCTGCCGCCCTTGGCCATCGCGCTGCGCTTGCCCAGCCCCTCGATCAGCAAGGTCAGGATGCAGTCCCGCTCTCCAAAGTCCACGGCCCTCAAGACCATTGCGCGCGCTTGAATCTGTTCCCTCGACATGATCCCTTGACCCCCTTTGCCTGGCTTGCGTTGTCTCCAGGGCGCCCTTGTCGGGTGCGAGGGCGCCTGGGGCGACGGCTTGATCTGAATGATACCAAAACTTTTGTTCAGTGTCACGCAGAAGATCAAGGCGGCCGCCCGATCGGGGACCTTGATCGGGTGGTGGGTCGCGGGGTGGCGTCAGATGCCCAGCAGGACGGAGGCGGAGGCGAAGTAGACGAGGACGCCCAGGACGTCGACGGCGGTGGTGACGAAGGGGCCGGTGGCGACGGCGGGGTCGATGGAGAGGCGCTGGAAGAGCATGGGGACGGAGGAGCCGACGACGGCGGCGATGACCATCGCGGCGCAGAGCGAGACGGTGATCGTCAAGCCGAAGGAGAGCGGGTCGCCGAAGCGCAGGTTCTCGGCGTCGAGGTGGGCGACCAGGGCGCCGACGCCGCCGAGCAGGATGCCGTAGAAGGCGCCGCAGGCCAGGCCCACGAGGAGCTCCCGGGAGACGACGCGCAGGAGCTGGTCGGCCTGGAGCTGGCCCAGGGCGAGGCCGCGGGTGACGATGGTGAGCGACTGGGTGCCGATGTTGCCGCCCATGCCGATGATGACGGGGATGAAGGCGGCCATCAGGGCCACCTTGGCCAGCTGCTCTTCGAAGCCGTGGATGATGAAGGAGGCGCCGATGCCGCCGATCCAGGAGGCGAAGAGCCAGGGCAGGCGGCTGCGGATGGACTGGAGGACGCCGGAGGCGTCCAGCGCGATGGGGGCGTCGCCGGCGCCGGCCATGCGGAACATGTCCTCGGTGGCCTCCTCGCGGATGACGTCGATGACGTCGTCGACGGTGCCGATGCCGACGAGGCGGTTGGAGTCGTCGACGACGGGCAGGGCCAGGAGGTTGTAGCGGGCCACGAGCCACGAGACGGCCTCGCGGTCGTCGGAGGTCTTGACCCGCACGACGTCGGGTTCCATGATCTCGGCCAGGGGTCGATCGGGCGGGGAGATGACGAGCTGGCGCAGGCTCACGACGCCGACGAGGTGGTCGTGATCGTTGGTGACGTAGAGGTAGAAGGCCATCTCCAGGTCGGAGCCCTGGGTTTGCAGGAACTCGATGGCCTCTGCGACGGTGACGGACTCGCCGAGGGAGAAGAAGTCGGGCGACATGATGCCGCCGGCGGACTCGGGGTCAAAGCGCAGCAGCAGCTCGGCCTCGTGCATGTCCTCGCGGCGCATCAGGCCCAGCAGGCGCTCCTTGCGCTCGTCGTCGAGGAGGGCGAGGACATCGACGGCGTCGTCGCTGACCATCTCTTCGAGCAAGCGGGCGAGCTCGTCGTCGCTGAGCTGCTCGAGGATGGAGGGCAGGACGTCGTGCTCGATCTCGGTGAGGACCTCGGCGCGCGAGGCGATGTCCTCGATCTGACGCAGGATCTTGGCGCGGTGGGGCTCAGGCAGGAAGCGGATGAGGCGGGCCAGGTCGGCCGGCCGGGTGCCGTTGAGGATCTTGCGCAGAGACTTCTGAGCGCCGCGCCGTTCGAGCTTGACGACGGTATCGACCAGGACCTTGACGGGCTGGTGGCTCATGGGCGCTCCAAGCTCGGAGCCCGTGCAGGCCAGCGCCGATCAGGCCGTGCAGGAAGGCGTTGAGGAGAGCCCCTGCGATCTGCGCGAGGGGTCAGTCGAGCGTCTGCTTGGCGGCCTTCTTGGGGCGAGAGAGGTCGAGCGTGGCCGCGCCGGCGAGGTTGCTGGTCTGGCCCTTGACGATCCAGGGGGCCGAGGTGTCCCCGTCGGCCTTGAGGTTCCAGCTGGCCTTGGTCGGCGGCGCGTTGTTGAGCGAGAGGTTGGGGCCGGCGCCGGTGCCGTTGGCCAGGACGCTGACGGTCAAGGCGAGGCCAAGCAGCAGCAGCAGGGTGCCGATGACGTAGGTCGGTCGAGCCGAGCCGACCACTTCGACGACGCGGTCGAAGTTGGGCATCTTCAGAAGCCGCGCCTTGGGCAGGGCCTCGACCAGGCTCGGCGCGGGCATCGAGGCCAGGCTGGGGATCTCAGGGACAGGAATCGAGGCGACGCGGCTCATCGGAGAGCGGTGGGACCGTCCCGTCTGGGCCTCATAGGACTCGATGACCGCCTCGCCGGCCAGACCGAGCTCTCGAGCGATGTTGCGCAAGAAGCCGCGAACAAAAACCTCTGCGGGGAGCTCATCGAAGGCATCGTTCTCGAGATGCCCGAGGCTCACGAGGGGGATGCGGGTGACGGTCGATAGATCCTGCAGGGTGTAACCGCGCGTCTCGCGAGCGCGTCTCAATATCGTGCCAGGTGTCTCCATCAATGCCTCTCAGGGTCCATTTCCGCCAGGCGGCCAACTCATCATCCATGAGCGCTCGCGGTTGCAGTCGCGGGCGTGTCAGGCGGCCTTGGCGGTCCTCCTTTCGTTCGGCGTTCACGCCAGCTCTGGGCGCAAAGGCGTCGCACCGGACAAGGCGCGAGGCCACCCTCTTTAAACATTTCCAGATGGCGAAGTCAAGCGTCGAATCGGAGCGGGCGGGGGCGTCCAGATCGTCGTCGGGGCGGTCGGCAGGGCTCAGGGGTAGACTTCGAGGTAGGAGCGGCAGCGATCGCCGAGGGTGGTCTCGGCGCTGAGCTCGTAGCAGCGCTGGTAGTAGAGGCGGGCGTCGGGATCTTCGCGCTGGCGCAGGATCTGGGCGAGGTTGAAGTGGGGCTCGGCGAAGTTGGGGCAGCGCTTGATGGCGTGGACGAAGTTGCGCTGGGCGCTGGCGGCGTTGGTCATCTTGGTCTGGACCTGGCCGAGGTTGTTGTAGGCCAGGCACAGCTCGGGCTTGAGGAAGATGGCCATCTCGAGCATCTCCTCGGCCCGGCGGCTCTGGCCGGCCATGAAGTAGGACCAGCCGAGGTTGTTGTAGGCCAGCTCCGGGGTGTTGTACATCGGCTTGTTGATCAGCTCCTCGTAGATCTCGATGGCCTCCTCCCAGCGATCCGAGGCCATCAGCGCCGTGCCGAGGTTGTTGAGGCAGATGTAGAAGTCGGGTCGCGCGGCGGTGGCCTGGCGGTAGTACTGGACGGCGCGGGTGTAATCGCGCCGCCCCATATAGATGAAGCCGAGCAGGTGGAGGGCGTCGGCATTGCCGGGATCGGCCTCGACGGCCAGGAGCAGCTCGCGCAGGGCCTGGGGGATCATCTGCTCGGCGAAGAAGTTGGCCCCCATCTGGTAATGATATTGGGTCTGCCTGGTCTTCTCGGCCTGCTTGCCGGCGGCGCACCCGCAGGTCAGCGCGACCGCCAGGGCGATCGCGACCAGTGCGGGCCACAGCATCCTTGCTGAAGATCGCGACATGTCCATCTCCGTACTGCGCTCAAGGGCGGACACCCTGTCCGTGGACATGATGAAGGCAGGCGGCGGGATCGCAAGAAAAAGCAGGCGGGTGGGCCGGCGGCGTCGTTCTTGGGGTGGTCGTTGGCGCGTGCTACAGTGCGCCCGGAGTCGATCCCGATGGAGAAGAGCGCATGGCAGGGGAGAGCCCGGGTCCGCGGCCGCTGGTGTCGTTCATCGTCCCGCTGCTCGACGAGGCGGAGACCCTCAGAGAGCTGCGCGACAGGATCGGGGCGCAGATGCAGGCGCTGGCGATCGATCGCTATGAGATCGTCTTCGTCAACGACGGCAGCAAGGACGGCTCGGCCGAGATCCTCGACGCGATGCAGGCCGAGGATGCGCGCGTGGGGGTGGTGCACTTCCGGCGCAACTTCGGCAAGGCGGCGGCCATCGACGCGGGCTTCTGCCACAGCCGCGGCGAGGTGGTCTTCACCATGGACGCCGACCTGCAGGACGACCCCGACGAGATCGGGGGTTTTCTGGCGAAGCTGGATGAGGGCTTCGATCTGGTCAACGGCTGGAAGCGGGTGCGGCACGATCCGCTCTCGAAGACCGTGCCCTCCAGGCTCTTCAACCTGACCCTCTCGGCCATCTCGGGGCTGTCGCTGCACGACTTCAACTGCGGCTTCAAGGCCTACCGCAGAGAGGCGGCGCTGGCCATCGACGTCTACGGCGATCTGCACCGCTACATCCCGATCCTGGTGCACTGGAGGGGGTTTCGGGTCGCGGAGCTGCCCGTGCGCCACCACCCGAGGCGCTTCGGGACTTCGAAGTACGGCATCGAGCGCATCCTGCGGGGCTTCTTTGACTGCCTGACGATCGTCCTGTTGACCCGCTACGAGAGCCGCCCGCTGCACCTCTTCGGCAGCGCGGGGGCGGTGCTGGGCTCCTTCGGCGTGGCGATCCTGGGCTACCTGACGGCGCTGTGGTTCATGGGCAGCAGCATCGGGCAGCGGCCGCTCTTGATCCTGGGCGTCCTGCTCGTGCTCGTCGGCGTGCAGCTTGTCAGCGCTGGCCTCGTGGCCGAGATGCTCACGCGGCAGAACCAGCAGATGCGCAAGGACTACGCGATACGGGAGATCCGCGCGCCCGGAGCGGCGGTCGAGGCGACGCCGGTGCTCCTGCCGCCGAGCGTGCGTCAGCGGATGCTGGAGCGTCTGGAGGGCAGGGAGGCGCAGGAGGTCGGGGTGGCGGTGGTGTCGCCCGGGTCCGCGAGCTAGAGCGCTGATGGGTTTGAGGGACCGACGACCGACGGGAGTCAAACCCATCGGCACTCTAGCGGGCGGTGATGGCGATGATGAGGATGCCCTTGTTGTAGGGCAAGCCGGCCTGGAAGAAGGTCGAGCCGCGCGAGACGCGCACGTCGGACTTGAACTTGTCGCCGACGGAGAGGCCGAGCTTGAGGAGGTCGCCGGTGGTCCCCTTGAAGGCGACCTCGAAGGCGGTCCCGTCGGGCAGGGCGAACTTCTGGGTTTTCTGGAGGGCCAGGGCGGCCTTCTCGTCGCTGAGCTCCTTGAAGGTGCCGTAGCCCTCGAAGGCCTTGACCAGGGTGGCCTGGAGGTCGGCGAGCTCGGGGTCGGCCGCTCCGGCCTCCGGAGAGGCGAGGATGGCGCGGACGCCGATCTCGACCTTGTCCTGGGCCGCCGCGGTGGCGGGCGAGAGCATGCCGAGGGCGAAGCAGGCGACGAGCAGGGCCATCCAAGGGGCCGCCAGCCGGTGCAGGGTCGAGGTGTTGGGCGTCATCATCACATCATCATCCATTCGTCCCGGCGGGATCAAAGACCTCGCCGGGGTCTGCTGAAGGGCAGCAGGTCTAGAGCGGCTCTTCCACGATCTCTATTCCGTCGTCGCTGTCGTCCTCGGCCTGGGCTTCGTCGCTTCCTGCGGGCTGGTTGGGGACCAGCCAGATGACCTTGGTGTCGCTGCCCTGGCCCTTGATGGAGTTGACCAGGACGGTCGACTCGGGGTCGGCCTTGTCGACCGAGTCGACGTAGATGATGTGTCGCTCGACCTGGACGATGGGCACTCCCTCGTTCGGGTCGGGGGCGCCGCCGATGTCCATGAAGGAGAGGACGAGGGCGACGGCGGCGGCGGTGGCGGCGGCGGTGATCCAGGCGCTCTTGTGCTCGACGAAGAGCTCCCGGAGCCATGCGCCGAGGCGGTCGAGGGGGCCAGGCTGGGCGGCGACCTTGCGGGCCATCGCCGTCTCCTCCTCCTCCTGGATCCGGGCCTGGATCTGGCTCCAGAAGCCCTCGAAGGAGACGGAGGCCATCTCCAGGTCTGCGGTCTCTCGCAGCAGCTCGTTGGCCTCGTCCATGGCCCCGAGGAGTTCGAGGGCCTCGACATCGCGCTCAAGAAGCGCCTCGACCTCGGCGGCCTCCTCGGGCGAGACCTCCTGGTCGTGGTAGCGCTCAAGGAGCTTGTAGAGTTCGGGTGTCATGGCTGCGCCTCTTCGTTGGCGAGCTTGTGCGCGGGTGGCGGCGACAGGAAGAAGTCCGCCGTGCGCAGTGGGTTCATGGTGCCGAGGTGAGGGTGTGGAGGCCCTGCACATCGGCTCGTGGCGTGTTGGACGGGGGGGGTGGGGCGATATTCATCGCGGCCTCCCGTGGGCGGGAAAAAAGCGCGGGCGGCGTGCTGGGCGGCTTCAGTCATCGGCGTCGGGGTTTTCGACGTAGCCAGCCAGGGCGTGCTGCATGTTCTTGCGGGCGTGGTGCAGGCGGCTCATGACGGTGCCCTTGCTGATCTCGAGGACCTCGGCCATCTCCTCGTAGCTCATGCCCTCGACCTCGCGCAGCATCAGGATGGTGCGGTGGTTGGGGCTGAGGGTGTCGAGGGCGGCCTGCATTTTCTCGACAAGCTCCTTGCGCATGAGCGCCTTGGCGGGGTTGGTGCCGAGGATGGAGGGCAGGATGCTGGCCTCCGAGAAGGTCTCCTCGTCCTTGCGGCGGATCTTGTCGTCGTAGTCGACGCTCTTGAATCGGCGAGACTTGCGCAGGTGGTCGATGCCGAGGTTGACCACGATGCGGTAGAGCCAGGTGTAGAAGCTCGAAGAGCCCTGGAAGCCGCTGAGGTTGCGGTAGGCCTTGATGAAGGCCTCCTGGCTCAGGTCCATGGCGTCGTCAGGGTTGCGTACCATGCTGAAGGCGACGGAGTAGACCTTCTTCTGGTAGCGCTGGACGAGCTTCCCGAAGGCGCTCTGGTCGCCGTTCTGAGCGAGAATGACGAGATTGTTGTCGGTCTCCTCAGCCACGCTTCCCGCTGCCCTCCGAGGGTGTTCCGCCTTTCCGGGCGGCTCTGGTGAGGCCGGAGTGTATGTGCATCAGCGCGGTGGGTTCAAGCGTCGATCGGGTCGTGGGCAAGAAAAGCAGCGGATTCAGGGGTCAAAGGACATCAGCACGACCGTGATGTTGTCCGGGGCGCCGAGATCGAGGGCGGCCTCGACGAGCGTGCGGCAGATCTCGTCGTCGCGCTCATCGGCGTTGAGCAGGGTGTTGATGGTCTTGTAGGGGACGACGCCGTGGAGGCCGTCGCTGCACAGGAGGTATCGGTCGCCTGGGCGGGCGAGGGTGCGAAAGATGTCGGGCCTGTCGGTGGCGCCGGGGCTGATGGCGCGGGTGAGGAGGTGGCTCAGGCGCCGGTTGTCTTCGAGGCGGTCGTCGCTCAGGACGCCGGCCCGGATCAGCTCGGCCAGGACGTTGTGGTCTTCGGTCAGGCAGCGCAGCTCGCCCTGTCGCAGCCTGTACATGCGGCTGTCGCCCAGGTGGGCGATCGTCAGCTCCCCGACCTCGTCGAGGGCCGCGCAGACGAGCGTCGTGCCCATGTTGGCCAGCTCCGGGCGCAACAGCGCCTCGGTGTTGATGGCCTCGAAGGCGGCCTCGAAGGCGGCTCTGAGCGCCCGCTCAGGCGCCGTGCGGTTGTGTTCGGCGGCGAGGAGCTCCGAGGCGGCCTCACAGGCGAGCCTGGAGGCCGTCGCGCCGCCGTCGTGGCCGCCCATGCCGTCGGCCACGATGGCGAAGCGTCCGGCGGGGTCGGCGAAGAAGGCGTCCTGGTTGTCGACTCTGACCAGCCCTCTGTGGGTCAACCCGGCGATCTGGGGCGCGCGAGGCACCTCCATGGGCAGGACAGCGGCGATCTCCATCGTGTTCATCTCAAGACCCCCGCACCACAGGTGCTCGTCGCCGCCCCAGCCCAGTCCGAGCGGCGCGGCGGACCCTTGCGGATCTCGTGCCAGAGGCCGAGGCGTCGGAGCCAACCCCCGCGCAGACGGCGTCGAGGCGCTGCGTCGGGGCGGCGAGTGCGGGCGTTGGGGGCCGGATGGCTGGCTACTGGCGCCGTCGAGGGTGTGCGACCCTGTCACAGTGGCGTGGGTGGGCCGTGGGGTCATGGCCTCAGGGTCGTTTTCGGTCTTCTTGGGCATGGGCCTTGTCGGGTGGTCTGATCGCGCTGTCGGCGCGAGAGGAGGGCCATGCCAGGGCAAGGGGTGGTGAGGGCAAGAATATGGGCCGCGTCGGCTCGGAGCCTGTCCGGCAAGGGCTCCTGTCGCCCTGCGGCCTCGCCTGGCTCGGTCTCTCCTTGTCGGATGGGTCTCAGTCGGCGGGGTCAAAGCCCTGGTCGGGGGGCAGGTCGAGCTTGTTGGTGTCCAGGCCGGTCCACCAGAGGATGTCGAGGCTGACGGTGACGATGGTGGATCGGAAGATCTGCCCGGGGAGGAGCTGGAGTTGGACGTTGGGGGTGAAGCTCAGGCCGCCGGAGCCGCCTTCGTAGAAGGGGAACCAGTCGTAGGAGAGCCCGAGGGCGAAGTAGCCGCCGCCGGTGCCGTCGAGGGTGCCGGGGTCGGCGGCGGGGTCGGTCAGGCTCAGGCCGCCGGCGCCGATGCCGAGGTGGACGGCGAGGTGTCCGAAGGGGACGATCTGGGTGTCGAGCAGGAGGCCGCCGAAGCCGGTGTCGAAGCCGGCGTCGTTGGCGGCGCTGCCCCCGCCGAACTGGAGGCCGAAGCCGAGCCAGGGGGTGACCATCTGTCCGATGCGGCCCTGGCCGGCGCTGCCGGTCAGGGCGCCGGTGTCCTCGGCCTCATCGCGGAAGTTGGAGTTGACGGCCAGGCCGAAGCCGCCGCCGAGGAAGTAGCCCTGGCGGGCGGCGGGCGGCTCAAGCAGCGCCTCTTCGGGGTCGTCCTGTGCGGCCAGCGGGCCGGCCAGGGTCAGGAGCGCGGCCGTCGAGAGCCACGCCCCAAGAAGCCATTCGGAAACTGAAGGCCGTCGTTGTGGGGGTCGAAAGAGGCCATCTGCGGCTCGGACTCGGTCGGACGGGGCGCTGCCCCTGTCCTTCCTCGTCCAATCCACATCTGACCCCTTTCGCCCTCCCACAACTCGGCCTTTGATTTCCAAATGGCTTCCAGGCAGCGGGAGTCGTCTCATGATTCATCCATCCAGCAGGAGGGGGAAGGGGCGGGGTTCGAGGCCTCGCCGGGGCTACTATTACAGATGCTCCCGGGTCAGGGAAGGGTCTGCGCCGAGGTCTGCTGTCGGGAGGATGTTCGTCGGGATGTCGTGTGTCAGGGATCTGGTGGGTGAGGCTTGCGAGCGTCGGATCGAGATGCTAAGAAGGCGCCATGATCGTCAATGCCTGTAAGAGGGCTGATCTTCTATATGTGGAGATTGTCTTGTGAAGTTGGCTGCGGTGGGCCATCAGGTCGCCGTCGCCCCAAACCTGAGGAGGAGTGATGAGAAGGAATGTGTGGTTGTTGTTGTCCCTCGGGGCGCTGCTGGCCATGTCGGCCTGCGGCGACGAAGGGCAGAAGTGCGGCGAGGGGACGGTGGCCGACGGGGACGAGTGTGTCCCTGAGGGCGAGGGGGTCCAGTGCGGCCCGGGCACCGTGGAGCAGGGGGGCGAGTGTGTCCCTGAGGACGATGGCGAGGAGGTCGAGTGCGGCGAGGGCACGACGCTGACCGGAGGCGAGTGCTTGCCGGACATCGAGTGCGGCGAGGGGACGGAGCTGGTCGGCAAGGACTGCGTGCCGGTGGCGGTGGTCGAGTGCGGCGAGGGGACGGAGCTGGTCGATGGCCAGTGCGTCTCGACGATCGAGGAGATCGAGTGCGGCGCCGGGACGATCTTGATCGACGGGGTCTGTGATTTGATCGATCCCTTCGATGGGATTGAGAAGGAGGCCGACGAGCCCAACGATCCCTTCTTCTTTGGTGAGGACGCCAACGTCGACGTGATTACGCTGGGCCAGCCGGGCGAG
>SYOX01000004.1 GCA_005804885.1 Pseudomonadota bacterium | reverse complement strand
GCCGGCCGCCACGGCGCCGACTTCATCGGCGTCGCCGCCGCCCTGCCCCCCGACGCGGGCCAGCGCCTGACGCGCTTGCGGCGCGCCCTGCCGCGCGGGCCGGCGATCCCCGGCATCGGCGACGAGTTCGCCGCCCTGAGCCTCAAGCGCCTCCAGCAGCTCTCCGCCCGCGGCCTGACCCGCACGCCCCTGCACGAGCGCCGCGCCCTGCTCTCTCCCCCCCGAGATCAGCTCCCCGACGAACGACCCCAGGGAGGGCCATCATGACCGTCGAGATCCTCAGCGCCGCCCGCGCCGCCGAGCTGGAGATCCAGCGCCTTCTCTGGCCGCAGAAGCCCGCGGCGCTGCCCGCCGCCCAGGCCGACGCGCTGCTGGAGGCCCAGGCGCTGCTGGAGCGCGCCCGGCTCCTGTGCGCCCAGGCCGCCGAGCGGATCGAGGGCGCTCGCCTGAGCGCCGAGCAGGAGGGCCGCCGCGCGGGGATGTCCCAGGCCGCCGAGGCCCTGGTGGCGGCCCGCGCCGAGTACGGCAGCCTGATGGACCGGGCCGAGGCCGACATGGTCAGCCTCGCGCTGGAGCTGGCCCGCAAGATCGTCGGGCGCCACCTTGAGCAGAGGCCCGAGGCGCTGGCCCAGATGACGGCCCACGCGCTGGGGCTGGCGCGCGGGCGGCGGATCGTCGAGGTCCACGTCCACCCCGACGCGCTGGAGAGGATCGAGGCGGGCGCGGCGCTGCTGGCCGCCCAGGTCGAGGTCCCCGTGGTGTTCGTCGCGGACGCCAGCGTCCCGCCCCTCGCCAGCCACATCCACACCGAGGCCGGCGTCATCGAGGCCGACCTGGACACGCAGATCGACGTGCTGGCCGAGGTCATGGGCACGGCGGCGTGGTCGACGAGGGGGCCGAGGTGACGCGAAGCGGCGACAAGCCCGATCTGGGGCGCTACCTGGAGCGGCTGGACCCGTCGACCACGGCGGCCCGGCTCAAGGGTCGGGTGCGAGAGGTGACCGGGCTGGTGGTCCGGGCTTCGGCGCCGGGGGTGACGATCGGAGAGCTGGTCGAGATCGAGGCCAGATCGGGGCCGCTGCAAGCCCAGGTGGTCGGCTTCAAGGACGAGCTGGCGGTGCTGATGCCGCTCGGCCCCCTCGACGGGGTCGGGCCGCAGAGCGCGATCACGGCCACCGGCGAGCCGCCGCGGATCCTCTGCGGGCGCGGGCTGCTCGGCCGGGTGCTCGACGGGCTGGGCAGGCCGATGGACGGCCTCGGGGCCCTCGGCGGGGCAGAGCTGAGGCCGTGGGCGCTCGATCGCGCGCCGCCGGACCCGATGCGGCGACAGCGGATCGTGGAGCCCTTCTGCACCGGCGTGCGCGCGATCGACGGCCTGATGACCCTCGGCGTGGGGCAGCGCGTGGGGCTCTTCGCGGAGAGCGGCGTGGGCAAGTCCTTCTTGATGGGGCGGCTGGCGCGCGACGCCGAGGCCGACGTGGCGGTGATCTGCCTCGTCGGCGAGCGAGGCCGGGAGGTGCGCGATTTTATTGAGGATTCTCTAGG
The DNA here is from genome assembly GCA_005804885.1 of Pseudomonadota bacterium. Taxonomy (GTDB): domain Bacteria; phylum Myxococcota_A; class Bradymonadia; order Bradymonadales; genus SYOX01. The sequence goes on along the minus strand of SYOX01000004.1, from coordinate 14,793 downwards.
ACTGAGGGGCCTGGAGCGGTCGGTGGTCGTGTGCGCCACCAGCGACGCGCCGGGCCTGGTGCGCCTCAAGGCCGCGTCGGTGGCGACCTCGATCGCGGAGTTCTTCCGGGAGGAGGGCCTGCGGGTGCTCCTGATGATGGACTCGGTCACGCGGCTGGCCCAGGCGCAGCGGGAGGTGGGGCTGGCGGCCGGCGAGCCGCCGGTGCGTCGGGGCTTCCCGCCGAGCGCCTTCAGCATGCTGCCCCGACTTCTGGAGCGCGCGGGGCAGGGCGAGCGGGGCTCGATCACCGCGATCTACACGGTGCTGGTGGCCGAGGACGCCATGGGCGACCCCATCGCCGACGAGGTCCGCTCGATCCTCGACGGCCACATCGTCCTGAGCCGGGCTCTGGCCCAGCGCGCCCACCACCCGGCCATCGATCCGCTGCGATCCCTGAGCCGGCTGATGGGCGCGGTCACCGACGCGCCCCACCGCCGCGCCGCCGAGGCCTTCCGGCGCGCGCTGGCCACCTACGAGGCGAGGCGGGATCTGATCGCGATGGGCGCGTGGACGCGGGGCGCTGATCCGGCGCTCGACGAGGCCGTGGACATGATCGAGGAGATGGAGGCCTTCCTGCTGCAGGAGCCCGAAGAGGCGTCGGCGCTGGAGGCCACCGTCGATCACCTGCGCGACCTCTTCGGCTGACGCGCCGAGCCCCTCGGGATCTTCCACCGAGAGAGGCTCGCCTCAGGAGGTTCGAACCAGGAGGTTCGGATCAGAAGTCGATCCGCAGGGGAAGGACAACGCTGGGGCGCTGGGGTCCGACGGGGGGCTCGGCCTCGGCGGTCAGGATCACGGAGGTGACCAGGACCGAGGAGGCCAGCACGCCGACGCCGGCCCAGAACCACCATGTGGTGTAGATCGGCGCCTCGATCAGCGGCGCGTCCTCCAGGTTGATGTCGTATTGGAAGGACTCTCCGGCGATGAACTCGACCGTCTCGACGAAGGGCACCCGCCCGGGCAGCCGCACGTCCAGCACCCGGCGGCCTTCGGGCACCTCGCCGTCGAAGGGTGTCTCGCCGTAGAGCTGGCCGTCGATGGAGACGCGGGCGCCGGCCGGGGTGGTGTCGACGATCAGGATGCCGCTGACGGGCAGGAGGGTGGCGACGACCAGAAAGGGTTTGCGGGACGCGGGGATGGCGATCGTCTCCAGGTAGTCGGTGTAGCCGCGTCGGACGATCTTGAAGGTGTGGTCGCCGGGCTGGAGGTCGATGGGGCCTTCGAGGGGCAGGGTGCCGACCAGCTCGCCGTCGACGAAGACCTGGGCGTCCTCGACGGTGGCGGAGATCTCGACGGCGGTGGGTCGGCGCCGGCGCTGGGCGCAGGCCACGGGGCCATCGAGCCCCAGGGCGGGCAGGAGCAGCGCGGTCGCGACGAGATCGGCGGCGGAGAGGAGCAGCGCGAGGGCGAGGCAGACCGCACATCGGGCGAAGTCGCGGGGCATGCAGAGGGGCTGCGGCCTGAGCCTCTGGCCGGGGCGAGCCGAGGCGCCTTGCGCACAGGCCATGATCAAACCGTCAGATCGCCGGATCTAGAGGCGAGGACCTTGCGGATCTTGAAGTCGAGCTCGGAGAAGTTGAAGGGCTTGTCGATGTAGTCGTCGGCGCCGTAGAGGGGGCTGGTCAGCTCGTTGACGGTGGCGCCGATGGCGGTGAGCATGATGACGCCGATGTGGTCGTACTGCTCGTGGGTCTTGACGTACTTGCAGACCTCCCAGCCGTTGAGCTCGGGCATCATGACGTCGAGGATGATCAGGTCTGGGGACTGGGTGATGATGCACTCCAGGGCCTCGGCGCCGTCCTCGGCCTCGATCAGGTCGCACTTGTGGGTGGAGAGGTGTGCCTTGAGCAGGCTGCGGATCTCGGGGTCGTCGTCGGCGATGAGGATCAGCGGCAGCCTGGGGTTGTTGTCGGACATGAAGGTTCCTTTCGAGGCCCAGTGGGCTTGTGGGTCGTTGGGGCGCTCAGAGGGAGCTGAGCAGCTCCTTGGCCTTCTGGTGGGTGTCTGAGCTGGCCGGGAGCATGTCCACGATGGCCTTGGCGGTGCGGCGGGCCTGCGTGGGGTCTTTTTCTTTCTTGTTCAGGGCGTCGATGTACATCGACTTGCCCTTGCTCTCGAGCTGGCCGAGCAGCTGGAGGTTGCCGGGGTGGTTGCTCTGGTAGGCCTGGGCCTTCTTGGCGTGTGTGCCGGCGCGCTGGAAGTTCTGGCCGTTGAAGGCGTCCCGGGCCAGCTGGAAGTTGCTCTCGGCCAGCTTGCTGCCGAGGTCAGCGCCGTGGACGCCGGAGCCGCTGATGGACTTGTCGAGCCGGTAGGCGATCTCGAGCTGCGTGGCGGCGTTGGCCCAGCTCCCGGACGAGTAGGCGCTGTTGCCGGCCAGGAGGCTCTTTTCGAAGGACTCGACGTTCTTGGCCAGCTTGCTGGCCTTGCTGCGGCTGAAGTCGTCGTCGCTGGTGCTGGCGATCTGTTCGAAGCTCTGGATGGCCTCGGCGAAGCGCTTGCTGCGGTACATCGCGAGGCCGGGGCCGAAGTTGGCGATGTCGCCGCTGCCGCCCTTCTTCGGGATCGGGTCGGCGCCCTTGGGGTCCGAGGGGCGCTCGCTGACGGGGTTGACCTTGGAGGGATCGCCGGTCTCGTTGCCCTTGGGCGGGGCGCCGGTCTCATTGGCCTTGGGGGGGTCGCCGTTCTTGACGTTGACGGCCACCTCCGAGCCGCCGACGCGGGGGGCGATGGCGCGGCCGCTCTGGGCGGGGTCCTTCTCGGCCAGCGCCGAGGGGCGCTTGTAGTCGGACTCGGACAGGGCGTCGATCTTGCCCTGGAGTTCGAGGGCGGGGGCGTGGTCGGGCTGGTTGCGCAGCGCGATGGCGATCTTGCGGTCGGCCTCGTCAAACTGGCGGGCGTCGAAGTGGACCTGGGCCTGCTCGACGAGCTCGGCGACGTGCTTCTGGCGGACCTTGAGGGTCAGGGCGCGGGCGTCGTCGTCGTAGACCGAGCCGGCGCGGACCTCGGCGAGGCGGGCGAGCGCCTCGGGGTGCTCGCCCTTTTCGAAGAGGCTCAGGGCGCGGTCGTAGGCCTTCTGGTTGTTCTTCTCGGCGCGGACGCGCTCGAGCTGGAGCTCGGCGTCCTTGCGGATCTGGAACTCGCGCTCCTCGCGGGCCAGATCGGCGGCGATGGTGAACTTCTCCTCGGCCTTGTCCCAGTCGCGGACCTTGACGTGGTCGGCCCCTTCGAAGAAGTAGGCCGAGGCGGGCTTGTTGCTGACCTTGCCGCTCTGGGTGCTCTGGAAGTCGAGGTAGATCTTGGCGCCGATGACGACGGCCAGGGACAGGAAGAGGAGCCCGAAGACGGCGATCAGCCCCGTGATGATCAGCCCGGTGTTGCGCGGCACGGCCGGAGGCGGCGCCACGGGCGACTGGAGCTGGAAGTGGGTCATCGTGGCGTTCTGACCCGGCTGAGAATAGTTCGGCGGGGGCGAGCTGACCTCGGCCGCGACCGGCAGGGCCTGGACGGCCCCCGTGCGGCGGCTTGTGGAGACGGGCTTGGCGGCCACCTCGGAGGGGTGGTGGTTGATGCGCCGCTCGCCGGGCGATCGGCTCGCGCCGGGGCCGGTGATGACGAACTCAAGGACCGTGTTGCCGATCTCGATCCGATCGCCGCCGAAGAGGTCGGCGTCCAGCACCCGGCCGCCGTTGAGCTTGGTGCCGTTGCCGCTGTCGAGGTCGGCCACGCGGAAGGAGCCGTCGGCCTGCCGGACGATCTCGAAGTGCTGCCTGCTGATGGCGATGTCCGGCACCAGGATGTCGTTGTTGGTCCCCCGGCCGATCGTGATCCTGTCGCGGGCCAGCAGGTACTCCTTCTGCTGGCCGCCGCCCTGGACCACGCGCAGCTTGGCCCGCGTCGGCTCGTCCTCCATGACCGGGATGAAGATCTGGGTCCTCTCGCTGGAGAACTCCGCGTCGATGTCCTCGGGGGCCATGGCGCTGTCGAGCTGGACCGAGGGCTGATCGGGGTTGGAGATGTCGGTGGCCCGGACGGAGCTGGCCCCGGCCCGAGGCCCGGCCATCGCCCCGAAGGGCACCTCCGGTGTCCCGGCCCCCTGAACCCCGGCGACCTCCTCGATCTCAGCCTCGCCGATCACCTCCGGTTCGTCGTCCGACCCGGCCTCCTCCATCGCCAGCAGATCGGAGATGTCCAGGTTGATCGTGCGCTCGCGCTGCTCGGGCGCCTTGACCCCCTTCGCGGTGGGCACCGCCGAGGCCTTCTTCAGGTCGAGCGCGGCGAGCCTGTCGAGCAGGGCCGGATCCACCGTCGTGTGCTCCGAGGCGAAGCCCCCGTTGTCGCTGTCGAGGCTCGCCCAGCCCTCTTCAAGGAGGCCATCGCCGTCTCTCGGCCGCTCCCGATTGGACTCTGGCTTGGTCATGGCTCTCAGTTCCCGCTTGCGCCGTGAATCCAACGCGCCCCTTCACCTTAAAGGCGGGCCGCCACCTTGTCAATTCGCCATCCGCGCCCCACAATCGCCGTTGAAGCCGTCGTCATCGGACACCGCGGCGCTCAAGCGTCCCCGGGCAACCCCCCCGGCCCCTCCTTTGATTCCCCAAGCCCCACCGCCGCCTCGACCCTGGACAGCGGCCAGCCCCCTCGCACCGCCCACCACCCCAGCGGCACCGCCGCCCACCCGCGCCCCATCCAGCGCTGCGCCCTGGCGTACGACCCCAGGTGCTCGGCCAGCCGCTCGCGCTCCAGCAGCCGCTCGTAGGCGTCCAGCCCCTCGACTTGCCCCGTGTTCAAGGCCCCTATCGCCGCCATCGCCGCCATCCGACCCGACTCCATCGCCTCCCCGATCCCCTCCCCCGTCAAGGGGCGGCTGACCCCCAGCGCCTCGCCGGCCACCAGCAACCCCGGCAGCGCCGCCCTGGCCCCCGACAATCCGCACCTCAAGGGCGCACCCTCGAAGCGCGTCTCCTGCCGACCCCCCGACAGCGCCCCCCCGAAGGCCCCCGAGGACCCCCGCAGCCGCTCAAAGAGCCCCCGCAGCTCCACCCCGACAACGCCGCCCTCCAGAAAGACCCCGCAGCCCACGTTCGCGGCCCCCTCGCCCAGCGGCGCGATCCACCCCAGCGCCCGGCCGCCCTCGTGCTCGAAGCTCACCACCACCCGACCCGGATCGATCCCAGGCAAGCTCCAGATCGACCGCTGCGCCACCGCCGAGGGCGTGGTCCGCAAGCAGGCCCCGGACTTGCGCAGCGCCTTGCTCGACGCCCCCGTGGCCAGGATCGTCACCGTCGCGCGGGCCTCGAAGCGGACCCCTCGCGCCGTCGCGCACCGCACCCCGCGGGCCACCCCCGACCCGCTCCAGAGCGGCGCGTCGACCTCGACACCCTCCTCAAAGCCCGCCCCGGCGCGGATCGCCGCCTCCAGCAGCAAGGCGTCGAGGACCGACCGCCTCAAGGTCAGGTGCGCCACGCCCACCGGCACCACCCTGCCGCCCGGCGCGACGACCTGCACCCCCTCGCACCGATGGGCGAGCGCCTCGACCGACCCCAGCAGCCCCATCGCGCCGAGCGAGGCCCGCGCCATCGGCCCGAGCACGTCGCCGCACACCTTGTCGCGCGGGAAGCGCGCGCGCTCGAAGATCCCGACCTGGACCCCCGCCCGCGCCAGCGCCAGCGCCGCCATGGACCCCGCAGGCCCCGCCCCCGCCACGATCACGTCGTAGTCGCGCATCCCGCCCGCTCAGAAGAGGTACCAGGTCAAGCCCGTGCTGGCCGCGTAGCCGCCGCCGAAGGTCCCGTCCACGAAGACCTCGAAGCCCTCCGAAGGCAGGATCCGCGTCCGGACCCCGAAGACCCCCAGGCCGCCGGCCAGCGGCTCGACCAGCGTCGCCTCCGAGAAGATGTAATAAGGCTCCAGGACGACCCGCTGGCTGATGTGGAAGCGCACCCGCTCCTCCAGCACGAAGATCGCCTTGTTCTCCCGGCCCGGCAGCGCCGCCCGCTTGCCCACGTCCTGCGCGAAGACCACACCCACCGAGAGCACGTTGATGGCGTTGTTCATGTGGTCGATGATCTGACCCAGATCCAGGCTCATCTCCAGAGACACGTCAAAGCGCGACAGCGTGTTGTTGGTCCTGACCCCCTGCAGCTCATCGAGGATCTTCAGCGCGCTGCCCTCGCCGAAGCTCGCGCGCTCCCCCTTGACCCGCAACAACATGTAATCATGAACATTTCTCCCCTCGACGGGCTTGAGGGAGAGCAGCGCCCCGAGGCGCTGGAACTGAAGCTGGATGTCCTGATCGATGGCGGCGCCGAGCTGGACGAAGCCCAGGTCCGCGTCAAGCCGCAGCTCCAGCAGGTTGAGCGCCTCGACGTCGTCGGAGTCGACGAAGCGAAAGCCGACCTCGGTCCGCAGCAGCTCGGAGTAGACGACGGGGTCTGGCAGCGGGTCCTTGCTGCCGCGGATCGAGCCGAGCACGTCGACCAGCCAGCTCGTGCCGATGAGCACGCCGCCGATCTGCACCACCCCGACGCCGAGCTCCTCGACCAGGACGGAGTCGTCCGAGGCGGCGACCATCAGGATCCCGACCCCGACCAGCCCCAACCCCAGCGACTCGGCCGCGATCAGGCTCCAGCCCGTGCTCTGATCCCCGAGGTAGAAGTGCCCCAGCCCGTGGAAGATCGAGCCGGGGACGAGCGCCAGCACGCCGGCCATCGCCGAGCCGCTCAGGCTCGACTGCACCTCCCACTCGAAGCCGTAGCGGCGCAGCTGCTCGTCGGTCATGTCTTGAAGGCGAGGCCGCTCTTCGAGGGGTTGGTCCGCCGGGGTCTGCTGCGCTCCCAGCGGCGAGGCGGCCAGGAGGGCGCCGATCATCGCGACCAGGAGCGCGAGCCCGACCGGCGAGAGCGGCGGGCGCGGCGAGGCGCCCTTCATGGCGCGGCCCCCGCCGCGTTGACGAAGGCCCGGTCGCGCACCTGGATCATGGCCGGGGGGCCGCCGAGATCGCCGGTGGCGTCGGCGGCCACCGGGCCCGTGATCCCTTCGTAGCCCTGCAGGGCGCTGAGCGCCTCGCGCAGCCCGACCCTGTCGGTCAGGCGCCGGCTCAGGACCAGCTCGCGGGCCATGCGGGCGGCGTCGTAGGCGAAGGCCGCAAAGAGGTCGGGCTGGCCGCCGATCTGGAGCTGGTGCGCCTTGCGGAACTCGACGTTGGCCTCGTTCTCGGCGATGGCGGCGTAGCTGGCCGCGATCAGCGCCCCCTCGACGTAATCACCCCCGAAGCTGAGCAGCTCGGGCTGGAGCCAAGTCGCCCCGCCCATGCACAGCAGCTCGCGCTGATCGCCTGCGCCCTTCTTCGAACACCAGAGATCCTCGGCGGCCAGGAAGGGCATCAGCCGCGCCACGCGCCGGGCGGAGTCGGGGATGAAGACGGCGTCCGCGCGGGCGCGGCGCAGCTGGAGGGCCAGGGCGCTGAAGTCGGCCGCCTCGGGGTCGTAGCTGGCCTTGAAGACCACCTCGACCCCCTCGCGGCGAGCGATCTCCTCGGCCGCCTGGGTCAGATCGCGCCCGAAGGCCAGATCCGGGGCCAGCACGGCGACGCGCCGCTTGCCGCCGCGGGCCGCGCTGCGCATCAGCGCCTCGACCTCCCGTCGGCTGTCGAGGAAACGCCGAAAGATCCAAGGGCCCTTCTGCACCACCGCGGCGTCGACGCTCAGCGCGATCAGGGGCACCTCAAGGCGCTGGGCGGCCTCGGCGGCCTCGCGCGCCTCGGCGTTGTCCAGCGGACCCAGGATCAGGAGCACCCCCCGCTCGGCCAGCGCCTCGACCCCCTGGCGGGCGCCCTCCGGCGTGCTTCGAGTGTCCTCGATGATGAGGGTGCTGCGGGGCATGGCGTCGGGGCGCAGCGACCCCTGGGCCATCAGGATCCCCTCCAGGGCCGCCGCGCCCACGCGCCGATCGCGCCCGGTCATGGGCAGGAGCGCCCCGAAGATCACGGGCTTGGGGCCGGCGGCGTCGGAGAGCCGCCTGGAGAGCTCGCCGGCCAGCTCCCCCTCGTCCAGGCGCACGAGGCTGGGGGCGATCAGCGCGAGGATCTCCTGCATCCGATCGACGGAGAGGGTGGGGGAGGTCGAGGCCAGCTCGCCGAGCAGCAGCGCGGCGCCGGCCAGCCCCCGCGTCAGGTCGTCTTCAGAGCCGAGGGCGCCCTCCAGAGCGTCCAGCCGCGCGCCCTGGCGCAGCAGGTCCAGCCCCCAGGCGCGGATCAGCGCGCGCCCCTCGACGTCGGACATCTCATAGGCCCAGCTCAAGGCTCCGAGCGCCGCGACAGGGTCGCCCGAGCGCCTGCGGGCCTCGGCCAGCAACATCAGCGCCTCGACCCTGTCGGCCTCCAGCCACAGCGGGGAGGGCTTCTGGCCGGGGTAATCCTCCAGGGCCTTCATGGCCACCTCGCGTCGCCCGGCGCCGGCGGCGCACAGCGCGTGGTAGCCCAGCGCCCCCCGGCGCACGGCCACCGATTGGCCCTCGTCGCGCCCCAGCGCCAGCAGCGCCGGCAGCGCCGCGTCGACCTGGCCGGCCTCGCACTCCATCGCGGCGGCCATGACCGAGGCCTCCCCCGCCGCCACGTCGAACTCGGCGGCGACGCCGCGGTAGAGCTTGCGGGCCTCGACGTGGCGGCCATCGGCGGCCAGCTTCGCGGCCTCGTCGAGGCGCTCGCGGGCCTCGGGCTCGACCGGGGAGTCCTCGTTGCCGCCGACGCCGAAGCCCTCCTCGGGCTCGAACTCAATCGGGCGCTGACAGGAGGCGCCCATCGAGACCAGCGCAAGAGCAAGCGACAAGGCGAGGATGAAGAGAGGCCCCAGGGAGCGCGACGCGGGGCAAGGGGGGATCATGGGAGCGGGGCGGAGGGGCCGTCGAGCTGGGCGACGATCGAGGGCCGGGCCTCGATCGCGCTGCTGGTTTTGGCCTCGGCGGTGCTGTTGAGGTAGACGAAGACCGCGATGGCCAGCGCCGCAGCCAGCAGGATGACGATCAGGACGGCGCCGATCCAGACCCCGATCGAGATCCCGCTCTTGGCCTTGGGCTTCTCCGGGGTGGAGGGGCGCGCGTGGGCGGCGGCCTGATCCTTGCCCCCCGAGGTGTTCTGAGGGGGCTTCTGAGGGGGCTTCTGAGGGGGCTCCGGCGATACTTCCACCTTGGGCTTTTCGGAGGCCGAAGCCCCCTTGTGGGCCGCGAGGCGAGCCTTGGCCTCGGCCACTGCGTTGTTGGAGTCGAAGACGAGCGTCTCGCTCATGTCCTCGGGATCCTTGGTCTTTCCCGTGATCGAGAGGCCGATGACCGGAGGCTCGATCTCCGCCGTCGCGTTGGTAAAGGGCTTGAGCAGGGCGCGAACTTCCATCATGTTGCGCGGCCGCGCCTCGGGGTCCTTGGCCAGGAAGCGGTTGATGACCTCCGTGACCTCCTTGCTGACGGGCTCGGGCAGGTCGAGCGTGTTCAACGGCGTCGGCGGCCGCTCCAGGTGCATGAAGAGCACCGCGATCGGCCCGTCGGCCACGAAGGGCGGGTTGCCGCTGATCAGCTCGTAGCCCATCGCGCCCAGCGCGTAGATGTCGGTCCGCGGGTCGGGCTCGCTGCCTCGGATCTGCTCGGGGGCCATGTAGCTCGGCGTCCCCATGACCTTGCCGGTCGCCGTCAGGTTCTGGCCGCTGCCCGCGATCTTGGCAATGCCAAAGTCCAGCACCGTGACCCGCACCGTGCCGTCCGCCCTGCGCTCAAGGAAGATGTTGGCCGGCTTCAAATCCCGGTGGATCACCCCCTGGAGGTGCGCCTCGGCCAGCGCCGCGGCCGTCTGATCGATGATCTGAAGGGCGGTGGCCTGATCGACCTCGTTGATGCGGATCAGCTCATCGACCGGCGAGCCCTTGAGCAGCTCCATCGCGATGTAGAGCAAACCCTCGTCCGTCTTGCCGAAATCATAGAGCCGGATGATGTTCGGGTGCGTCAGCGAGGCCAGCACGCGCGCCTCGCTGAAGAAGCGCCGCACCGTCCGCTCGTCGCCGCTGATGTCGCGGTGGAGCACCTTGAGCGCGATGTCATCCCCCGAGCGGCGGTCCTTGGCCTTGTAGACCATGCCCATGCCGCCCTCGCCGATCGACGCGATCACCTCATACCGATCATTGACGACCTTGCCTTCCAGGCCCTCACTCTGCGTCGCCTCGACCTGCACCTCGACGAGAGACTCCCCGTCGTAGACGCACTTGTCCACGCTGTTGTCGAAGAAGGAGTTACACTTGGGGCACCGTCGCATTGCTCTCGTCCAGGCTGATTCCGCCGCAGCGCATGGAACTTCCACGAAGCTTCGAACTCTTGTCCTACCACAGCCGCCGCCAAGTTCGAAGGTGTAGCTTTGGAAAAGAAACAGATCGCCTCCACCGACGCCGGAAGCCCCACCTCACCCCCGCGCCAAACCCCACCGCCAGCGCCCACGGCCACACCGACCCCAAGCCCCCCGCCGGCCGCCCGATCTGGGCGCAGCCACCCCCGCCCCGGACGACGCCCACCGCCTCGCGGCCAACGTCCGACCTCGACTCGACGAAGTGCACCTGCGGCCGCGCGGCCAGCTCTACCCCGCCTATCGACACCCGCACCGACGCCGCACCCCGCGCGCTGACCCACGCCACCTCCACGGACCGCCCCAGCTCCCCATAAGGCCGCGGCTCCCCGACGGCCACCTCCCCGCGCTCCACCTCGACCTCGACCCGCGGCGACCAGCCCGCCTCCAGCGGCGCGCCAAGCTCGTCGCGCGCCAGGATCAAGACCTCGAAGCGCTCGCCGACCGCCGGCCGGACCACCTCCCGGGTGACCCCCACCGCGCTGACCGACGGGCTCAACACCCCGCCGCGCCGGCCTGCCCCCACCGACAGCGCCAGACCCGCGTCGATCAAGCCGAACCCCGCCCTCGGATCCCACCCCTGACCCTGCCCCTGCCCCGGCATCCTGGCCGTGGCCCGGATCACGTCGGCCACCTGCGCGCTCGTCCGCCCCGGATCCTGCTCCATCAAGAGCGCCGCCAGACCGCTGACGAAGGCCGTCGACATGCTCGTACCGGCCGTCATCGCCCGACGCTCTCCCTCCAGCACCGGGTCAACCCCCAAGGCCGAAACCGGCGCAAAGACCGAGCGCGGGTTCTCCAGCGGATCTGCCCCCCGCGCCAGCGCCGAGGCCACCAGCGCCCCCGGCGCGATCACGTCCGGCTTGGCCCGACCGTCCGAGGTCGGCCCCGTCCCCGAAAAAAACGACACCTCGCCCAGCGGCACGTCCAGCGACACCGCCTCCCCACCCCGATCCACCCAGCCACCCCGGCTGTTGTACGAACCCACGCTCACGGCCGCCTCCACCGTCCCCGGCACCGTCAGCCGCACGCCCGGATCCAGCGATCCGGCCAGCCTCGCCTCAAACCCCCCTCGCAGCGGCAACCACGCGTCAAAACCCCCGCGGCCGCCGTGGATCACCACCACGTAATCGCCCGACGCCAGCGGCCCCTCGACCGGCTCCTGGATCAACGCGACCACCTGCCGCAAGGCCGGGCGACCCACCTCCGCCTCCGCGAAGCTCACCGTCAAAGAGCCCAGCCGCCCATCGATGCTCCTCAACGTCTGCCCCGGCGCCGCCCGCCCCGTGCTCCGACCATCCGGGGCGATCAACTCCACCTCCACGGGGTCGGATCCTTCCTCCACGGGGTCGGATTGTTCCTCCACGGGGTCGGATCCTTCCTCGACGGGGTCGGATCCTTCCTCCACGGGGTCGGTGCCGATCCACAGATCGACGACGGCGTAGCTCGACTCCGCGTCATCGCGGACGTAGGGGGCGATCCGCACCGGGAGCTCGAACCTGTCGCCGACGAGGTGACCGCTGGCGTGGACATCTCGCCCCCCGTCATTGCCGCTGGCCACGACCAGCGCCCTGCCAGGGACCCCGTCGAAGAGAGACGAGAGCGCCCGCTCGAAGTCCGTCGAGCCGTCGTGGGGGCCGCTGTGACCCCCGAGGCTCAGGTTGACCACCGCCGGCATCCCCGCCGCGTCGGCCCGCTCAAGGACGAAGCGCACCCCCGCCATCACGTCGGCCTCATCCAACAGGGTGCTCTCGCCGCGAGAAGCCTTGACGACGATCAGCGTCGCGCCCGGCGCGACCCCCGCCGGGCTCTGGCCGTCGAGGCCGCCGCCAGCGGCGATCCCGGCCACGTGCGTCCCGTGGCCGACGGGGTCGCCCGAGGGGATCGTCAGCCCGCCCTCAAGCCCCCGAGACAGCTCATCGGCGCTCCAGAGCGCGCCGCCGTATGTCTCGATCCCAAGGTGGGCGCCCTGGCGCGCCCCGAGCGTCAGGTCGAGCAGCCACGCGATCCGCGAGCCGCCCTCCGGCGCCGCGAAGTCCGGGTGCCTCCAATCCACGCCCGTATCGATGATCCCGACGATGACCCCCTGGCCGGTCAACCCCAGGGTCTCCAGCCGCACGCCGCCGCGCTCGGAGATGCCGATGGCCAGGAGCCCCGCTTCGAGCTGGATCGACAGCGGGAAGGCCAGCTCGACGCGCTCGACATCGGGTTGACCCGCCCGGGCCATCAGCGCCTCGATGGAGCCCCGCACGGGCCGCCGGTGCCCGCCCGTCGCCCGCTCGACCGCGCCGCGCTGCTCGCCCACCAGGCCGGCGGCCCAGCTCGCCCGCAGCAGCGGCCCCGAGGCGCGCGGCAGCCCCTCGACGGGCTGCGCCGAGGCCGCCGCCCCCCAGCACCAGACGCAGAGCGCCCCCAGCGCGATCAGCGCCCCTCGACAGAGCGGCCCGACCGCCTCCCCGGGCCGCGGCCCGCTCGACGCGCCTTGCGCCATCGACGGGGATCGCCGCGCCGCTGGAGGGGGAGGGATCATGAGAGGTTGGCCTTGCGGATCACCATGTCGCTCTCGCGCACGGAGCGGCGGTAGAAGCGCTCGCGGAGCGCGCGGCGCTGATCGTCGCTCAGATCGCCGGTGCGCCCCAGGCGCGCGATCCGATCGCAGACCGCGTGGTAGAGGGCGACGCCTGCGGCCACCGAGACGTTGAGGGAGCGGGAAAAGCCCTCCATGGGGATGAGCACGCGGCCGTCGCACTGGGCGAGCATCGCGTCGCAGACGCCCCGCTGCTCATTGCCAAAGACCAGCGCCGTGGGCCGGGAGAAGTCCGCCTCGCCGATGGGGATCGCCCCTTCGAGGTGCGCGGCCAGGAGCTGGTAGCCCTGGGCCTTGAGCGCCTCGCCGCACTCGGTGGCGGTCTCATGGGGGTGGATGTCGAGCCACTTGTGCGAGCCGGCGCTGACCCGACGGCCGATCTGGAAGCCCGGCGAGGTGGTCACGACGTGGACACTCTGGAGGCCAAAGGCGTCGCAAGTGCGCAGGATCGCGGACATATTGCCGGTGTCGCCGAGGCCGTCGAGCGCCGCGGTCAGGTTGTAGGTCCGCCTGTCGAGGATCGACTCGATGCGCTCAGCGCGCCGCTCGGTCAGCAAGGGGCGCAGAAGCTCGATGATCCGCCCGTCGCCCTGCTCCTGAAGATCGTAAGGGTAGTGATCCATCAACGCGTCGCCCCCTGCTCTGGGTGCAGGTCAGCGTAGTACATCGATCGGCGCAGGTTCAAGCGAGGACCGAAGCGCCAGGCCCCGCGCCTCAACAATCCGCCGGCCGTCCTCAAAGATCTGAGGCCGATCGGCGCTCGCGGCGGGGCTGGCTGCCTGTCGCCCTCGCCAACCTGCCCCGCCGACGAGCGCCACGGGGAGCGCCACGCGGAGCGCCGACGCCCGCCCACCTTCAGACCCACGGGGGGAGGCGCCGGGCGCGCTCCATCGCCGAGCGCGCGGCGCGGTCCAGCGCCGCGCCCAGGCCTGTTCAATGCTGCCCAGACGAGCGTCGGCGCGCGCGACGTCGATGGGGATCCGCCGTGGCGTGGGCGCAGATCGCCGCGCGGCGATGGCGTCTCTTCAGGCGGTGGTCATGTGAGGGTGATCTTCAGGGAGAGGGGGGGGAGTGCATCACGACGAGGGTGGGCCTCAAAAAACAGTGCGGGCAGTTTTTGTCTGGATGAAGCCTTTCGGCTTCAACGAGGCCCGACCCTCTCGTGCGACGTGGCGAGAGGAAGCGAACACCGTGCCAACTCTTGAGATGGCGCTCACATTCGAATATCCGGGGGCGAGGCGCGGGTGCGGCGTGCCGTGCCAGCGGGGGACCAGGATCATCGGGAGGGGGGTCGTTCAGCGAAGGCTCCAGACCCCTTCGACGCGCGCCGCCCTGGGCTCGACGATCGCCCCACGCTCCTCGCACCGCCCTTCGGGACGGGCTCGTCGGGTGGGGCTAGAATTCCAGTGTGGGCTGCGCCCTGTCGGTCGCAGGCCCCCGCACGAACCAAAGTCGACACCAGGGCAGCGCCCCTGACGACCCTGCCCCATCGCCCTTGTGCGCTCCCCTTGACGCGCCCAGCCGGCTTTGCGATCCGCCCTCACCCGCCCGCAGGCCTGCGCCCACCGGGCGCAGCCCCCACCGCGCTCCCAGCCCCACCCGACGAGCCCGTCCCGAAGGGCGGTGCGAGGAGCGTGGGCGAGGCGCAGGCGCGGCGTGTCAGCGGCGGGCCAGGATCATCGAAAGGGGTCGAGAAAAAGGGTTGCGCGGCCTCGGGGGTTGTGGCATACACACTGTCCGCGCGCTTCGCCGGCGAATTGCGGAGGGGTGGCCGAGCGGTTGAAGGCACCG
>SYOX01000372.1 GCA_005804885.1 Pseudomonadota bacterium | reverse complement strand
GCGGCGGCGGCACGGCGCCCGCGCGGGCGACGGCCGAGGGCTGGGGGGCGAGGGGGGCCGGCTCGTCGGGCGCCTCCTCGTCGTCCTCGGGGGGCTCCCAGCCCAGCGAGGGCTCCGGCGCGGACGCCGAAGGCCCCTCCGGGGCCTTGGCGGGAGGCGCGGCCGGCGCAGGCGACGGTGGAGAGGGGGGAGCCAGGGCCTCCTCGGCCTCTTCTTCGAGGATCTCGTCGACGTCGATGCTCTTGACGTAGCCGAGGCTCTCTTCGAAGCGCTTGCCGGTGGCCCAGCGGATGCCCAGGACGCGGACTCGCCCGGTGGACTCCATCCACTTGAGCCAGAGGTTGAAGTCCGGCAGGTCGATGGCCTTGCCGGGGTAGACGTAGCTGGTCAGCATCCGGTAGAGCTCGCTGGTCGAGTAGAGGCGCTCCTGGAGGGCGTCGAAGACGTACTTGACGAGGATCTCATTGCGGCCGGCGATCCGCTCGAAGAGCAGGGTCTGGCGTTTGGCGACGTCCGCGGCATCCAGCATCCCCTGCGCGAAGCCGCCGAGGCTGACCGCGCCCTCCTCGGTGATGCGCAAGTCCAGCATATCCTTGAGGAAATCGAAGGACTCCTTGTCGAAGGTCCCCTGGCCGCGCATCCACCGCTTGAGCGCCCGGTCGTTGAGCTCCTCGCGCTTGATCTTCTGGAAGATCTGGATCGCCGTGTTGATGTACTCGGGGCCTTCCACGCTGCCCAGTGAGGGGAACTTGACCACCTGCATCGCTCACCTGCCTCTCATGGGATCGTGCGGCGCGACCGCGCCTTGATCGGTGCGGGGGGAGGATACGGTCAGGCGGCCCCGCGAGCAAGCGGCGACCTCAGCGATGTTGGCGGGTCGCAGGTCGGGTCAGCGAAGCTCCAGGGCCTTCGACGCGATCGGGATCGACGGATCGACTCCGTTGGCGGGCACGCAAAGATCGTCGATTCGACTTCGTTGACGGACAAGGGGAGATCGGCGCGTCGACTTCGTTGGGTGAGCTCTGCACGTTGACGGTCCACCCGGGCTCGCGCCCGGGCCTACAATTTGTCCCGGGACGCCCCTTCGGGGCTGGCGAGGGGGCGTCGGCGTGCGTGGGGCGTGTCCCCAGGGTCGAACTCACAGGAGATGTCGGGGGATTGGGAAGCAGACATCGCGCGTCCTTGAGAGGGTCTTTCCCTTGAAGGTTGACGGCCCGTGGCAAGCCCCGCCGGATGGCGGGGCGACTCGGGACAAAACCCAAGGCCCGGGCGCGAGCCCGGGTGGACCGTCAACGTGCGGATCGCACCAACGAAGTCGACTCGCCGATCTCCCCTTGTCCACCATCGAAGTCGACTCGCCGATCTCCCCTTGTCCGTCAACAAAGTCGACTCGCCGATCTCCGCTTGTCCGTCAACAAAGTCGACTCGCCGATCTCTCCTTGTCAGCCCCTCGGCGATGCTCGCCGAGGCCGCGGAGAGCAAGGTCCAGGGGGGATGAGGGGCCGCGGCGGCTAGTCGACCTCGGTGGCGGACTGCCAGTAGACCAGCTCTCCGGCCTTGACGACGCCGTCGATGGGGCGTCGCCCGGGGAAGTAGGGGATCTGCCAGTAGTCTTCGACGCCCAGGATCGTCAGGTCGGCCCGCAGGCCCGCGGCCAGCGTCCCGCGGTCCTCCAGCCGCAGCGCCCTGGCCGCCGCGCGCGTGATGCCCAGCAGCGCCTCGCCGGGGGTCATGCCGTAGCCGGTGCAGGCCAGGGTCAGGATCAGGCCGATGTCCTGGGTCATGGCGGTGCCGGGGTTGAAGTCGGTCGACAGGGCGACGTCGACGCCGGCTTCGAGCAGCGCGCGGGCCGGGGCGTGGCGATCGACCTGGAGGAAGAGGTTGACGGCCGGCAGCAGCACCGCGACGACGCCGGCGGCGGCCATGGCGCCGATGGCGGCCTCGGAGACGAACTCCAGGTGGTCGGCGCTGGCGGCCCCGACGGCGAGCGCGACCTCGGCGCCGCCGGCCTCGGAGAGCTCGTCGGCGTGGATCCGGGGGATGAGCCCGTGGTCGAGGCCGGCGCGCAGGATCCGCTCGGCCTCGGCGGCATCGAAGGCGCCCTGGTCGCAGAAGACGTCGCAGAAGCGGGCGAGGCGGCGCTCGGCGACCCTGGGGATCATCTCGGCGCAGAGCAGATCGACGTAGTCGGCGCGGCGGTCGCGGTACTTCTTCGGCACGACGTGGGCGCCGAGGAAGGTGGCCTGCAGGTCGACGAGCACCTCGCCGCGGGCGTCCTCGATGGCGCGCAGCTGCTTGAGCTCCTCGTCGGTCGACAGGCCGTAGCCGCTCTTGACCTCGACGGTGGTGACGCCCTGGCGGGTGAAGTCGAAGCAGCGGTGGATGAGCTGATCGGTCAGGGAGGCTCGGCTGGCCCTCCGGACGCTCTCGACGCTGGCGTGGATGCCGCCGCCGGCGTTGAGGATGTCGAGGTATCGGGCGCCGAGGTTGCGCAGCGTGAACTCCTCGTGGCGCGAGCCGGCGAAGACGGCGTGGGTGTGGCAGTCGATCCAGCCGGGGGTGATGCAGGCGACCTCGATGACCTCGGCGTCGGCGTCGAGGGTGGGGCGCCCGGCCCAGGGGCCGGCGTAGGTGATGAGGCCCTCCTTGACCAGGACGAGGCCGTCCTCGATGAGCCCGACCACGTCGGCGTCGCGCTGGCGCAGGGCGTCGAGGTTGGCGGGGTCGGGGCGCGTGCGCGGCGCGTCGCCGCGCGGGATCATGGTCAGGAGCTGTCGGGCGCGCAGCGCCAGGGGGCGATCGATCAGGGCGTCGAGGGACATGGGGGCCTCAGCGGGTGAGCGGGCGAGGGGGGCTCGTCGGGGGTGGGCGCGTCGGTCGGCGGGGCTGGAGGCGCCCGTGGGCGCGGTCACTCGTCGACGAAGCCGAACTCGAGGGTGATGGTGACGACGGCGCCGGGGCCGAGGGCCTTGGGGAAGGCCAGGGACTTGAGGGCCTTGGTCAGGCAGCCCTCGACGGCCTTGTCGTCCAGGGCGTTGTGGAGGCGCTCGACCTTGGAGACCTTGCCGGACTTGTCGACGTCGAGGGCGAAGACGGCATTGCCGACGCGGGTGAAGGGGTTCTTGCGGACATTGCCGTCGTAGCAGGCCGACAGCTTGCCGAGGCCCTTCTCGACGGCGGCCTTGTTGGTGGCGGGGGCGTCGTCTTCGAGGTTGTTGGCGTTGATCCGGGAGACCTGGACGTCGGTCTTGCGCTTGAGGTTCTTGGGGTCCGTGTTCAGGGTGGCCTTCAGGGCGCCCTTGCTGTCGATGATGAGGACCTTGCCGGGGCCGCCGACGACGATGTCGAGGGCGTTGTCGTCGTCGATGTCGGCGATCAGGGCGCTGGTGGCCTTGCCGATCTCGTAGCGGCCGAGCGCCTTGGGGTTGGACTTGGAGCGCACGACGATGGCGTCGCCGTCGAGCAGGATGGACTCCTCGGCGGTGCCGTCGCCGTTGAGGTCGAAGGTCTCCTGACCGCCGAGCAGGTTGGCCATGGCCTCGACGTGGCCGGGGTTGTCGTCCTCGGCGGCGTCAAGCTGGGCGCTCTCGACCTGGCCGAGGTCATTGCCGTTGCCGCTCAGGCGCATGAAGGCGTCCTTGCCGAGGATCTCGCACTCGATGTCGGCCTTCAGGTCGCCGTTGAGGTCGCCGAAGTTGCACAGGCCGAGCTTGAGGCCCTTGACGCTGTACTCCCAGAGCTTCTGGCCGTCGTGGGTCACGACCTCGATCTTGGTGCCGTTGCGGCACAGGATGTCCTGGCTCTTGTCGGCGGCGAAGTCGGCCAGGTGGAACTGGCCGCAGCCGCGCGGGATGTTGAAGACGGGGGCGCCAGCGCCGGTGACGACGAAGGCGGGGGCGCCGGCGCCGACGACATCGACGGTGCCGTCGCTGTCGACGTCGCGCAGGACGAACCAGTCCGGCGAGTCGCCCTTCATGGCGCTGCGCGTGGACTTGAAGGCGCGGAAGACCTTCATCTCCTTGCCCTTGATGAAGGTGACGCCGTTCTTGCTCGAGGCCACGACGAGCTTGCCCTCGCCTCCGTCGACGACGTGCAGTTCAAGGACGTCGCCCTGGGCCTGGGCCTGGGTCGGATCGAGGGTCATCGCGGCGGCGGCCGCTCCAAGGGCCACGAAGGCCAGCAGGGCCGGCTTCATCATCTTGCTCATGGTCACTCCATCATCTCTCTGGTGCGCTCAACCATCCGTTGCCATCTGGCCTGGGCTACCCCAGGCAACCCCGGCGCCGCCTTCCTGTCTTCCCGAGACGCCGTCTCCGCGATTGACGCCGAGACGCCGTCGGCACGATCGACGCCGTCGGCACGATCGACGCCGTCGGCACGATCGACGCCGTCGGCCATGATCGACGCCGAGAGGCTGTCGGCCATGATCGACCGGCCTCGCAGGGGGTGATCTCTAGCACTGGCCGCAGCCTCGTTCAAGGGGGCGCGGGCGCCGGGTCGCAGGTTGGCTCAGGGAAGGCTCCAGGCCTATCCGACGCGCGCCGCCCCCCAACGCCCCAGGCTCGACGAGCGCCCCACGCTCGACGAGCACCCCACGCTCGATGAGCACCCCACGCTCGACGAGCGCCCCACGCTCCTCGCACCGCCCCCGTTGGGGACGGGCTCGTCGGGTGGGGCTAGAAGCTCAGGGTGGGCTGCGCCCTGTCGGTCGCAGGCCCCCGCACGACCCACGTCGACACCTGGGGGCGTGAAAATACCAATCCACAGGCCCACTTAGACTCGGTGATCCGCCCCTGCGATCCGCTGCCTGCCGCCCGCTGGCCTGCGCCCGACAGGGCGCAGCCCGCCCGGGCATCCAAGCCCCACCCGACGAGCCCGTCCCCCCGGAGGGGGGGCGGTGCGAGGAGCGTGGGGCGCTCGTGGGGCGTTGGGGAGCGCCGGGTCGAGGCGCGCGAAATTGGCGCTTGCGCGCTGCGGGACACATGATACAATGTTCAGGCCTGTTTTTACCTGCCGATCCCCCTACCCTCCGGTTAGCCTGGATGACGGGGGGAGGGATCGCGCGCCCGAGAGCACCGACCATGGAATCAAAGCCCCAGGACTGGATCGACGACCTGGACATCCCCGCGCCGACCGACGACGACATGCCCTTCTGGGGCGATGAGCCGAACAATGGCGAGGGTTTCGAGGCGCTCGATACGGCCTTTGAGGCTCTGAGCGCGGCGCCGAAGGCGGCCTTCGAGGCGCCGGTGAGCATCAGCCCTGAGCGGGTCGATCGGTGCTTGCGGGAGCAGTTCGGGCTGCCCTCCTTCCGGGAGGGACAGCGCGAGGTGATCGAGACGGCGCTGGCCGGGCGCTCGGCGCTGGCGGTGATGCCGACGGGCGCGGGCAAGAGCCTGTGCTACCAGCTGCCGGGCCTCCTGCTGCCGGGGATCACGATCGTGATCTCGCCCCTGATCGCGCTGATGAAGGATCAGGTCGACTCGATGTTGAACCGGGGGCTGTCGGCGACCTTCATCAACTCGACCTTGGGCTGGCCCGAGCAGCGCGAGCGGCTTGAGCGGATGGTGCGCGGGCAGGTCAAGCTGGTCTTCGTGGCGCCGGAGCGCTTCAGGTCGGAGGCCTTCAAGAGCGCCCTGCGCCACTCGCGCGTGAGCCTCTTCGTCATCGACGAGGCGCACTGCATCAGCGAGTGGGGGCACGACTTCAGGCCAGACTACCTGGCCCTCGGGCAGGCCCGGAAGGACATGGGCTGCCCGGTCACGCTGGCGATGACGGCGACGGCGACGCCGAAGGTGCGCGCCGACATCGTCAAGATGCTCGACATGCCCGAGGCCGACGTCTTCGTCTCGGGCTTCGAGCGCCCCAACCTCTTCCTGGAGGTCTACAAGGCGCGCGGCAAGAAGGACAAGCTGGGCAGGATGGAGGCGCTCATCCGGCACATGGGCGGCACCAGCATCGTCTACTGCGCCACGCGCAAGGCCGTCGAGGAGATCGCCGAGCAGCTGCGCGCGGCGCGCTTTCGCGTCGGCGCCTACCACGGCGGCATGAGCGACACGGGCCGCGACACGGTCCAGGACGAGTTCATGCGGGGCGACTTCGACGTGCTGGTGGCCACCAACGCCTTCGGCATGGGCGTGGACAAGGCCGACATCCGCTCCATCGTCCACTACCAGATGCCCTCCTCCATGGAGGCCTACTACCAGGCGGCCGGCCGCGCCGGCCGCGACGGCGGCGCCTCCCATTGCCTCCTGCTCTACAACTACGCCGACCGGCACGTGCCGGACTTCTTCATCAACAACTCCCACCCCGATCGCAACATCATCGAGGACACCTGGGCCATCGTCCGGCGCGGCAACCAGCGCTACGACACGAAGTCCATCGCCAACAAGGTCCGCGGCAAGGTCAGCCACATGGCCATCAGCAGCTCGCTGCGGCTGCTGCGGCGCTACGGCCACATCGAGTACCAGGCCCAGGAGCAGTCCACCATCGACCTGCTCGACACCAGCGCCCTGCGCGTCGACTGGCGCGCCATGGCCGATCGGCGACGCTTCGAAGAGGAGAAGCTCCAGAAGGTCATCTACTACGCCGCCGGCAACCGCTGCCGCACCGCCGACATCCTGCGCTACTTCGGCTCGCGCACCTCCTTCGAAGACCGCTGCGGCCACTGCGACAACTGCATCGACGTCGCCCCCTACGCCTCCAGCGCCGAGGCCCGCCGCCCTCGACTGGCCCCCGCGACGCCTGAAAAAACAGAAAAGAAATCAAGGTCTTCCAGAACAAAGAAGGCCGCCAGCGCGCCCTCGGCGGCCCCCGCGGGCGCCGCCGCCGCTCGCGCCCGCGACGAGGCCCTGATCAGCTCCCCGGAGCCGACCCTGACCATCGTCCGCAAGATCCTGGCCTGCATCGCCCGAGGCCGCCAGAGCCTCAGCTTGACGATGATCGGCCGCATCCTGACCGGCTCGCGCCAGGCCGACGTGCTGCGCTACAACCACGACAAGAACTCCACCTACGGCCTGCTCTCGGACCTGACCAGCAAGCAGATCACCGCCCTGCTCGAAGACATGCTCGCCGAGGGCTTCATCGTCCAGGACGGCTTCAACGTCGCGCTGACCCCCATCGCCGTCGAGGTCATGAAGGGCGAGGCCGCCCTGCCCGCCCCGCTCGGAGCTCGCCTCGACGCGCGCTTCGAGCGCGCCACCGGCGACAGCGTCCGGCAGGCCATGGCGCGCGTCCTGGGCTTCGGCCCCGCCAGCAACGAGGCCGCACCCGCACCGCCGCCCTCCTCCCCTCCGGCCGCCGGCAAGCCCTCGCGCAAGCCCCTGTCCAACACCGTCGCGACGACCCTGGCCATGCTCATCGACGGCCACACCCCCCAGGAGATCTCCCAGAGCCGCGAGCTCAAGAACCAGACCATCGTCCAGCACGTCATCATGGGCGCCCGCGCCGGCGCCACCGACGGCCTCGACTTCTCCCTCTACACCGACGAGCGCGTCCTGTCCGCCGTCCGCGCCACCGCCCCCAGGATCGACTGGGAGGCCGGCCTGAAGGACTTCCGGGACGCCGTCAGCGAGGCCATCGGCGGGCGACACATCTCCTACGACGCGCTCCGCATGAACATCGCCTTCCTCATCCACCAGGGCGAGCTGCAATAGCCCTCGCGGGCCTCCGAGGCGCCTCCCGCGCCCGCGCAGCTCCCCACGCCGCGCCAACAACCCAGGACAAGCTCCCCCATGACAAGAACGCCCCCCTGGCCTCTGGCCCCCCTCGCGCTCGCGCTCCTGACCGCCTGCGCCACCCCCAGCCCCGCCACCGCGCCCGCCGACGCGCTCCCGCCAGCCGGGGCGGCCGACCCCGCCGTGGCCGCGGAGGACGCCGTCTGGACCGCCCCCAGAGCGCTTCAGCTCTGCCAAGGGTCGCCCCAGGCCGCCTCACCCATGACGAACCTCCGGATCGACCACGCGCTGATGGACAAGGCCAACCCCCTGGCCGACTTCTCGCGCCAGACCGCCGCCGTGGAGTCCATGGAGGGCTGGTTCCCCGCCGTCGAGGCCGAGGGCCACCGCCCCTTGATGGTCACCCCCGTCGTGACGAGCGCCGAGGGGGCCCTGGAGCGGATCGCGGTCGTGGTCACCGAGCGCGGGGACGAGATCGCCGACAAGGGCGAGCTTGGCACCCTGCGGCTCCTCGTGCTGGGCTGCGCCAGGGAGGGCGGCTACCAGGCCCTGGCGCCCCCCATCGACCTGATCGACGGGCAGGCCCTCCAGTTCCGGGGCGCGGACGTCATCCCCGTCGGAGGCGGCCGCTTCGTCACCGGGATCAACCTGATGCTCTCCTCGCCCTCGATCGGCGAGTTCGGCGTCTTCTCGTGGCTCATCGGGCCGGAGGGCGCGGACCCCGCGAAGGCGGCCTCCTGGGGCGCCGTGGACGCCTTCGGCAGACAGGTGGTCGCCGGCATGTCGGGCGAGTACGCGCGCACCGACCCCTTCACGGGCACGGGGTGGTTCCCCCTCGACGGCTCATCGACGTGGGCGTTGATCGTCCTGATGGGCGCCAGCCACCCGGGCGAGGACGAGGGGTCCTGGGAGGAGCGCACGACCGTCCAGCCCATCGCGAGGCTGAGCCCGGAGGGGCTGGCGCCGTCGAGCGTCGACGGGGTCTGGCTGTGGGCCGGCCAGGGCGCGCGCCCCGAGGGCTGCGGCGCGACCATCCGCTGCGCGAGCCTGGGCGCCGATCAGGGCGGCGACTTCCCCTGGAACGGACCGCCGCCCTTCGACTGGCTGGTCGGCGCGTGGACCTCCTTCGAGGCCGCGCGCGAGGCGCTGGCCGCCGCCGGGGTGGACTTCAAGCGCGGCTTCTTCCTCGTGGACTCCGCCGCCGAAGAGATCCGGCAGGAGGAGGGCGCGTCGCTGCCCTGGGAGGCGCCCGTGCGCGACGCCCTGCCCTACCGCGCCGAGGAGGCGCCCTAGATCGCGCGCCGATGCCCGGATCGCGCTGCGACGACGAGGCCAGGAGAACCCGAGCGGCGATCCACGGGCGCGACCGATCAACCACATTCCCAAATAAATTCGGATACTTGAATAACATCGTAGGAGGTCGGATGAGCAAGCAGCGGGTGCAGTCGGGGTCGCCTTACGAGGCGCAGTTTGGTTATTGCCGGGCGGTGAGGGCCGGCGATCGGATCTTCGTGGCGGGGACTGCGCCGATAGGCCCGGGTGGCGAGACGGTGGGGGTGGGGGACCCGGAGGCGCAGGCGCGGCGGTGCTTGAGGGTGATCGGCGAGGCGCTGGAGGGTCTGGGGGCGGGGATGGAGGACGTGGTGAGGACGCGGCTCTACCTGACGCGGCGCGAGGACTGGGAGGCGGTGGCGCGGGTGCACGGGGAGGTCTTCGGGTCGATCCGCCCGGTGTGTACGCTGGTGGTGGTGGCGGGCTTGCTGGATGAGGCGTGGCGCGTGGAGATCGAGGCCGAGGCGGTGGTGGATCAGAAGATCCAGTAGAGGTCGATCTCGGGGATGAAGGTGCGGCCTCGCGTGGGGAAGCCGATGTTGACGACGGGCGCGATGACGTCGCCGAAGCCGCCGCCGAGGCGCAGGTTGAAGCTGTCGCTGGAGTAGACCCAGGCGCCGCCGACCTGGAAGGCGTTGCCGAGGCCCGCGCCGTTGCCGTCGACGCCAACGCCGCCGACGAGCTCGACGGTGGTGAAGTCGTCGGGGTTGAAGGTCGAGGTGGTGCCCCCGGAGAGCTCCTGCAGGACAATGGCGCGGGTGAAGAAGACGAGCGCCGAGCGCGCCGTCCAGCGGTATTCGAGGCTGCCCGAGAGCATGACATTGCTCTGCGCGGCGGCGCCCTTGACGTCTTGCTCGTCGAGGCTGCCGTTGACCTTGACGCCGCTGAAGGTGATCCCGGCGTGGAGGCTCATCGGCCAACTGCTCAGGCGATAGGAGGAGAAGAACTCGACGGGGACGATGGAGATGCTGGCTTCGGGCGTGCCTTCATCGCCGATGAGGCGCTGGAGGTCGAGGTGGAAGACGGAGAGCCTGGCGGAGATGGACCAGGGGTCCTGTTGGTAGAGGCGGTACTTGGCGCCCAGGTTGGCCGCCAGGATGAACCAGGGCAAGGTGTGGGAGGTCAGCGTCAGGTCGTCGAGGACGCCGACCTCGGCCTTGAAGAGGCCCAGGCGGACATCGCCGTCGCGGAGGGTGTCGGCGGTGTCGTCCGTGATGCGCTGGTCCTCGGTGTGCTCGGCCCGGGCCTGCGGGGCGAGGGCGGCCAGGACACCGGCCAGGGCGCCGGCGGCGATCAGAAGCCGAAGGAGTCGTTGGACAGGGAGTCGACGCATCGCTTCTCCTGGAGGTTGCAGGACCAGTCGCCGTTGTTGGCGCGGAAGCCAAGGAAGCCGCCTTTGATGACGCCGATCATGTGTCGGCCGCCCTCGACGTCCAGGCGCAGCTCAAGGCCGCCGTCGATCAGGACCTTGAAGTCGATCTGAAGGGTGTTGGCGAAGCCGTCGAGGGTGTAATTGACGTCGAGTTCGAAGATGATGTCGGTCTGGCCGAAGCTGCCGAACTGGAGGCTGTCGCCGACGAAGAGCCGGACGTCCCCGATCTCGGCGCGGGAGCCGGAGCCGAGCAGCACCTCTTGATCGCTGGAGAGGTACCGGCAGTTGTTGAAGGAGCCCCACAGGACCGGGTCGAGGCCCTTCTCGGTGAAGGGGACGACGAAGTCCATGGTGCCGTTGGCCGGATCGGGGTCCGCGCTGCCCTCGACCCCTGGGCAGATGCGGCTGACGCGCAAGAAGCCCGCGCCTTCGACCTCAAGGCCCTGCCTGGCGACGCGCAGGCCCTGCTCGGCCTCCTGGTCGTCGTCGGTGGCGGCGAGGCCCTCGACGATGAGGTCGAGGGCGAGGGCGTCGACGCCCAGCAGCGTCAGGAGATCGGCCTGCTCCAGGAGGCCTTCGAGCGACTGTTCGAGGGTCTCGGCGTTGAGCGGGGCGCTGGGGGCGGCGAAGGCCTCGACGGTCGAGGACATGTCGGGGGCCGGGGGCTTCTTGACGGGCTCGACGCCGCAGCCCGCCAGCCCGACGAGTGCGAGCGCGAGCGGCGGCAGGAGAGAATGCCTCAGGTTTGTCATCTTCACGGCCATCTGGTTGCACCGAGGTCGAACAGACCTACATTGGGGGTCGTGTCAGCGTCAGGTCGAATCCTACCACAACCTCGGAGCGTCTCTACACCTCATGCGCGCAATGCCCGACAAGAATAAGGGGGTGGGGAAGCTCCTTGGGACGATCACGTCGCTTCACGAGATCAAGGCGATGCGCAACTGGCGCCCCTGCGATCCCAGGCGCCAGCACCAGCTCGCCGCGCAGCTGACCGGCTGGCTGGCCACGGCCACGAGCCCCGACCCGCTGCACCTGACGATCGTGATCCCGGACGAGACGCGGCCGTTGGCCCCTGAGCGGGTGTTGCCCTCGGTGCTCGACGCGGTGGCCGAGGCCTCAAGGCGCCGCGGCGCCTTGATCAGGGCGACGGTCTTGATCGCCACGGGGCTGCACCGGGCGCCGGGGGCCGCCTTCGTCCAGGCCGTCGAGCGCGCTCTGGAGCCCTTCGCGCGCGATCCGGCCCTGGAGGTGACCTGGCACGTCCACGATCCGGGCGAGGCCGACAAGGCCAGCAAGCCCCTCAACCCGCTGGTGATGTCCAGGCGTCAGGGCGGCGGCGCGGATCGGGTGGTGGTCGTCGGGCTCGTCGAGCCGCACCAGTACGCGGGGTTTTCGGGGGGCTCCAAGGCGCTGTCGGTCGGCTGCGGGTCGACGGAGACGATCCGGTCGATGCACAGCCTGGAGCTGCTGCGCCAGCCTGGGGTGCAGATCGGCAAGGTGGAGGGCAACCCCTTCAGGGAGCGGCTGGACCAGATCGCGGCGCGCCACGCGGCCCCGACCTTCACCGTCGCGCTGGTGCCGGATCCTACCGAGGAGGGCGAGATCGCCGGGCTCTTCGCCGACGCCTCCGGCCGCGCCTTTGACGCGGCCGTCACGATGGCCCGCCGCGTCCTCGTCGTGCCCCTGAGGCGGCAGTTTGACTTCGCCCTGCTCGGCGTCCCGGAGTCCAAGGCCGCCAGCCTCTACCAGGCCTCGCGCGCGCTGACCTACCTGGCCTTGCACGACTCGCCCTGCGTCAAGCCCGGCGGCACGCTCGTCCTGATGGCCCGCTGCCCGGAGGGCTTCGGGCAGGGCCGCGGGGAGCGGGCCTTCCAGGAGGCGCTCGGGCGCGGCAAGGACAAGCTGCTGGCCGAGCTGGCGGGCAAGCGCAAGGTGGTGGGGCCGGTCGATGGCGGCGCCCAGCGCGCCTACGTGCTGGCCAGGGCCATGAGCCGCTACCGCTGCGCGCTCGTCGGCGCCGGGGATCTGCCCGAGGCCGCCCACGCCGGCCTGACCCTGGCCAGCGACATCAGCGCGCTTGGGCTTGCAGGCGCGGGGCTGATCGTCGACGATCCCTTCGTCCTGATGCCCTATCACGACGCCAGGGAGGGAGCCGCCTTTGACCGACTCGTTGAGCTATCTGATCGCGCGCCTGGAGGCGCTGCGTGAGCTGGCCGGGCTGGCCTGCCGCGCCAGCCCCCTCGATCCCCGCGACCCCCGCGCCGACTGGCAGAGCGACCACGCCCCGCGCCTGGAGGCCCACCGCGCGCGGGCCGGGGCCCTGGTGGCCGCCGGCCCGCTGGCGGCGCTCTCGGCCCGCTGCGGGCTCACCCCCCTGGACGAGGACATCCTGCTGCTGTCCCTGGCCCCCTCGATAGACCGCAGCTTCGGCCGCCTGATGGCCCAGCTCCGCCGCGGCTTCTCGGCCGAGCGCCCCGACGTCGACCTGGTCCTCTCGCTGCTGACGGCAGACCTCGGCGCCCGCCTGGCGGCGCTGGCTCGCCTGGAGCCCGAGGCCCCCCTGCGCCGCTGGGGCCTCGTCGTGCTGCGCGAAGGCCGAGGCGCCACCTCGCTGATGTCCCACGAGCTTGAGACCCCGGCGCGCGTCCAGCGCGAGCTCCTCGGCGCCGCCCGGCTGTCGCAGCGCGGGCAGGGATGGAGGGCCTCGCCGCCCGAGCGCGGCTTCGAGGACGTCATGATGCCCGAGGAGGACCGCGAGCGCCTCACGACCCTGCTCGACGCCTGCGCGCGCCAGCCAGGGCTCACGCGGGGCGCCTCGCTCGTGCTGCTGACCGGCCCGAGCGGCACCGGCAAGACCGCCCTGGCCCACGGCATCGCCGCCCGCCAGGGCCGGCCGCTGCTGACCGTCGACGCCCTCTCGCTGAGCTCCCGCGTCGCCGACCCCGCCGCCGCCATCGAGGAGATCCTCACCGAAGCTCGCCTGAGCAACGCGGCCCTCTTCTTCGACGACTGCGAGATGCTCTTCGCCAGCCGCCTCCAGGGCAACCGCGGCCTCTCGGCCCTGCTCGACGCCCTCGACGAGCTCGACGACCTCGTGCTGCTGGCCACCTGGATCGAGGACATGCTCGACCCCGCCGTCCAGCGCCGCGTCCTGCTGCGCGTCGCCCTCTCCTTCCCCAGCCCTCGCCAGCGCCGGGCGCTCTGGGAGCGGGCGCTGCGCCAGGCCCCCGAGCACGCCGAGACCCTCGATCTGGACTTCGTCGCCGAGAAGTACGAGTTCACCGGCGGCCAGATCGAGGTCGCCGCCACCATGGCCGCCGCCTTCGCCCTGGCCCGCGCCCAGGCCGGCGCCTCGGCCCACCTCAACGCCGACGACATCGACCGCGCCGCCCGCAGCCAGCTGCGCCACCACCTCTCCCAGCTCGCCGTGCGCACCGTCAACCACCTGACCCTCCGGGACATCATCCTGCCCGACGCCCTGAGCGCCACGCTGCGGTCGATCATCGCCGCCGTGCGCAACCGACGCCGCATCTTCGAGGACTGGGGCTTCGGCGAGCGCCTGACCACGGGCAAGGGCCTCGCGATGCTCTTTCGCGGCGAGAGCGGCACCGGCAAGACCCTCGCCGCCGAGATCCTCGCCTCCGAGCTGGCCATGCCGATCTACCGCGTGGCCATCCCACGGATCGTGTCGAAGTACATCGGGGAGACCGAGCAGAACCTCGAAAAAGCCTTCCGCGAGGCCCAGCTCGCCCAGGCCATCCTGCTCTTCGACGAGGCCGACGCGATCTTCACCCGCCGCGTCGAGGTCAGCAGCGCCACCGACCGCTACTCCAACATGGAGGTCAACCTGCTGCTCCAGGAGCTTGAGCGCTTCGAAGGCGTCGTGATGCTGACCACCAACCTCGACGCGGCCATCGACGACGCCTTCGACCGCCGCCTGAACTACAAGCTCGACTTCCCCTTCCCCGAGGCCCAGAACCGCCACCTGATCTGGCGGCGCCTGCTGCCCGACAAGGCCCCCCTCGTCCTCGAAGAGGGCGATCTGGTCTACCTCGCCGAGCGCTTTGACCTCAGCGGCGGGTCGATCAAGAACGTCGTCCTGAGGGCCGCCTACTCGGCCGCCGAGCAGTCCCGCTCCATCGACATCGATCTGCTCGAAGAGGCCGCCGTTCAGGAGTACAAGGAGCTCGGCAAGCTCATCAACGTCTGAGCCTCCACACCAGCCCCAGCGCCTCCAGCACGATCTTCGAGGACATCTTCGACTGGCCCGCCTCCCGATCGTGGAAGACGATCGGCGACTCCAGGACGCTGAAGCCCGCCCTCGTGGCCCTCACCTTCATCTCGATCTGGAAGCCGTAGCCGCTGGCGTGGATGCTGTCCAGGTCCAGCGCCTCCAGCACCGCGCGGCGCCAGCCGATGAAGCCCGAGGTCAGATCCTGGATGTCGGCCCCCAGCACCGCGCGGGCGTAGAGCCCGCCGCCCCGGCTGATGATCTTGCGCGCCAGCGGCCAGCGCGCCGTGCCGCCGCCAGCCACGTAGCGGCTGCCGATGACGACATCGAAGTCCCGCGCGTGGCGGACCATGCGCGGCAAGGTGGCGGGATCATGAGAGAAATCGGCGTCGAACTCGAAGACCAGCCCGTAGCTGCGCTCCAGCGCCCACTTGAAGCCCGCCACGTAGGCTCGCCCGAGGCCGTCCTTGCTGCTTCGGCGCAGCACATGGACGCGCGCGTCCTCGGCGGCCATCGCCTCGGCCATGTCGCCGGTGCCGTCTGGAGAGCCGTCGTCGACGACCAGGACGTGGGCCTCTGGCAGCTCAGCCAGGACGGCCGGGACGATCCGCCCGATGTTCTCGGCCTCGTTGAAGGTCGGGATGACGATCAGCACCTCGGGGTCTCGAAGCACGGCGGCGTCCTGGTCTTGAGGTCGAGCCTGGATCGTCCAGGCGACCGCCTCCGATGGTACGGCCCCGCGCCGCCGCCGGTCAACCGCCCAGCCGCGCCGGCCGCCTCAGATTCTAGACGCCCAACGGGGCGCTGTGCTACCCTTGATTCGGGATTCTCCCTGATCGCAGATCGTTCGAGACAAGGTGTGGGTCGCACGTTGATGGCCAGCCATACGCCCAACGCCACCGAACACGGCGACACCTTCAAGGTGATCGCCACAGACCGGAGTTGGCAGGGATCCGTCTCCGATCTGACGCGCTTGATCGCAGCGCGCTTCGGGCTGCCCGAGGAGGCGGTCCGCGAGGCGCTCTCCCGGCGCGGGCAGGTCGAGGTCGCCAGCGGCGTCGGCGCCCAGGACGCCGATCGCCTGCGCGACGTGCTGGCGCGCATCGGCGTCACCGCCCTCCTCGAGCCCCACGTCCAGGACCCGGCCCTCAAGCCCGACCCCGCGCAGCCCGCGCGGCCGTCGTCGCGCGCCCCCACGAAGGGCGGCGACACGATCCTCGACCTGCGCGGCCACAGCAAGCCCATCGAGCTGACGCCGCCGGGGCGGCCGCGCAACACCATGCTCAACTGGGCCAGCCGCGAGGGCCTCCCCGGCGCCGCGCCGGACGAGGTTGGCGCGGCCGGGGATGAGGGGCCCCTCAAGGTCGCGCTCGGCGACAGCGGCCTGAAGGTCGAGCTGCCCTCCATCGCCCTCGATCCACCCCTCCACAAGCCCTCTCGGGAGACGGCGGCCACGCCGCCCCTTGCTCGGCCCGCGGTCCTGGTCAAGGCCGAGCCGGCGCTCGCCCCGGCTGCGCGCATCGACCCCCTCAAGACGCCCGCCCCGCCGAGCGCCCAGCCCACCCTCCAGATGACCCCGCCGCCGCCGAGCCTCTCGTCGCCGAGAGCCTCGGCGTTGAGCGCCCCGGCGCCGAGCGCCTCGGCGCTGAGCGCCTCGGTGCTGAGCGCCCTGGAGACAAGCGCCTCGGTGCTGAGCGCCCTGGAGACAAGCGCCTCGGCGCCGAGCGCCCTGAAGACGAGCGCCTCGGCGCCCCAGACGCCGCCCTTTCCGATGCCGACCGTCGACCTGATGGGCAACCTCGACGACGCCTGGGGCGAGGTCCAGCGCGCCGAGACGCCGCCTCAGGCCTCGGGGCTGCGGCCCATTCGCCGCGCGCAGCCTGAAGCGCCCGACGATGGCCCGACGCGCACGGATCTGACCCCGATCGCCCAGACCGGCGGCTGGGCGAGCATCCTCGGCGACGCCCTGGCGGCGGTCCCGGCCGCACCGGCGCCGCTGGCGGAGGGGAGCTGGGAGGCGTCCTTCGAGGTGATCGAGGGAACCGGCGAGGGCCTCAACCCCGCCGACCTCTTCGACTCGAGCAACCTCGACGACGTGGCGCGGCTGGCCGCGGGCGCGGCCCTGGACATCTCCCCGGAGGGCATCGTCACGCGCAAGCCCCCCGCGTCGCCCTCGCGGCCCCCGGCGCGCTTCTCGCCCCCGGCCCGCGTCGACAGCGGGCAGGTCGCCGCCCCGGCGGCGCGCTCGAAGCACGACCCTCGCCTGGCGGGCCTGCTCACCGCCCTCTTCCCGGGTGCCGGCCAGGTCTACAACGGCCAGCCGGCCAAGGGGTTGATGGTCGGGTTGACCTTCTGGCTGCTGGTGCCCTGGGCGCTCGGCGTGCGCGACGCGGTCTACACGGCGCGCTCCATTGCGGCGGGGATGTTCGCCCCGGAGGGGGCCGGCAACAAGGCCCACTCGGCGCTCTACGCGGCGGCCTGGATCCCGGTCATGGCGCTGGCGCTGGTGGGGATCGGGCGCGGGGTCGCGCTCTTGAGCCCGGCCGAGGCCCCCAAGGAGAGCGTCGAGGCCAACCAGGAGGCGATCATCGAGGCCCGCGGCGCGGCGCTGATCGCCACCGAGCGGGCCTTCTACCGGGGCGACAAGGCCCGCCAGCTGGCCGAAGAGGGCTTGCGCCGAGCGGGCGAGCCCACCCCCGGCGATCCGGGCTTCGGCCTGAGCCAGAGCGAGCGGGAGCGGCAGGCGCGCACGCAGATCGCCGCTGGCGCGGCGGCCTGCGGGCGGCGCGAGTACATCCAGTGTCAGGAGCTGATGCGGCGCGCCCTGGCGCTCGATCCGACCAACACCGAGGCGTGGCGCTACATGGTCCTGTCGCAGCAGCAGCTGGCCGATGAGAAGGGCAGCGCCACGCTCAAGAAGGGCGAGGAATGAGCGCTCCACGCTCCTGACACCGCCCCACGCCCCACGATCACCCCACGCTCCTCGCACCGCCCCACGCACGACGATCGCCCCACGCACGACGATCGCCCCACGCTCCTCGCACCGCCCCTGTCGGGGGCGGGCTCGTCGGGTGGGGCTGGAAGCGCGTGGCGGGCTGCGCCCTGTCGGGCGCAGGCCAGCGGGCGGCAGACAGCGGATCGCAGGGCCGGATCACAGCGGATCGCAGGGGCGGCTCAGCGCGTCGAAGTGGGCCTGTGGATTGGGGTTTTCACTCCCCCTTGTGTTGACCTGGGCCGCGCGCCGGCCTGCGACCGACAGGTCGCAGCCCGCCCGGGCATCCAAGCCCCACCCGACGAGCCCGCCCCC
The DNA here is from genome assembly GCA_005804885.1 of Pseudomonadota bacterium. Classification (GTDB taxonomy): domain Bacteria; phylum Myxococcota_A; class Bradymonadia; order Bradymonadales; genus SYOX01. Next base: position 31,510 of record SYOX01000372.1, on the reverse strand, counting down.
GACAGGGGCGGTGCGAGGAGCGTGGGGCGATCGTCGTGCGTGGGGCCCTCGTGGGGCGTGGGGGGCGTCGGGGCCTTCCTTGAGCAAACCTGTGAGGGGTGTGTGGCGGGCTGGCCTTGCGGCCTCTCCCCCGGGGGTGGTAGACTCCCGGAGAGGATTGGAGCCCGACACCATCGAAATCAAGCCGCTTTTCTGGCGTCGGGCTGGGAGCGACGATGACCGACAACCCCACACGTGCCCTCCTGCTGCGGGAGGGTGAGCCGGGCGCTCACGCGCATGCGGGGCTCGTGTCGGAGCAGGCCGTGCTCAGGGCCGCCGAGCTTCAGGCGCGCGTCGCGGAGCTTGAGCGCCTGCGGGCTCACCAGGACAACCGCATCGCCTGCATCCAGGAGATCGGGGTGGCGCTGGCCTCGACCCTCTCGCTGGACGACCTGCTCAACGTCATCATGGAGAAGATCACGGTCTTGATGGACGCCGATCGCTCCACGCTCTTCTTGCTCGACGACCTCCACGAGGCCCTCTGGAGCAAGATCAGCCAGGGCGATCAGGTCAGCGAGATCCGCCTCCAGCCCGGCGAGGGCATCGCGGGCTGGGTGGCCCAGACGGGCAAGTCGGTCAACATCCGCGACGCCTACCTGGACCAGCGCTTCAACGCCACGGTGGATCTGAGGACCGGCTACCAGACCCGCTCGATCCTCTGCCAGCCGATCCGCAACCAGAACCGCGAGATCATCGGCGTCGTCCAGGTGCTCAACAGCCAGAACGGCTACTTCACGGTCGAGGACGAGAACCTGCTCAGCGCCATCGCCGGGCAGGCCGCCATCAGCATCGAGAACTCCAAGCTCTACCTCTCGGTCGTCTCCAAGAACCTGGAGCTGATCGAGTTCAAGGAGCGCCTGGAGAAGAAGATCGCCGAGGTCGACCGCCTCTACGAGATCCAGGCCGAGCTGACGGCCGCCGGCGACCTCCCGAGCCTGATCCGCTCGGCCGCCACCAAGATGCTCGAGATCATCAGCGCCGAGATCTGCGCCGTGACCCTCAAGGAGAAGGACCACCTGCGCCTCTTCGTCGTGCGCCGACAGCCCACGGAGCCCGACGACCTCGACGAGGCCCTCAAGGTCTGGGAGCACATCAACGACCCCTCCATCACCCAGGAGGGCTTCGCGCCCTGGGCCTCGCGCGTGCCCGGCAACGACTTCCTCGTCACCAGCATCCCCGACCGCGAAGGCCGCGTCAGCGCCAAGATCATGGAGACCCGCAACCCCTACAACAGCGACAGCGCCATGCGCGCCTTTCCAGCCGACAGGCCCACCCCCGTCTCCTCCGAGTACATCGGCTCGACCGTCCGCAATGTCATCGCCGTCCCCCTGGTGGCCGACGACGACGAGATCCTCGGCACCATGGAGCTGATGAACAAGGCCGGGCCGCCCGTCGCCACCGACGAGTCCCTCTTCGGCAACGAGGACGAGCTCGACATCCGGCTGCCCAGCTTCATCGACGACGACCTCAAGCTCCTGACCCTGATGGCCGGCCAGATCTCCCGCGCCGTGGCCACCAACCTCTCGCGCGAGCGCCGCGAGAAGGCCAACCGCCTGGCCACCATCGGCCAGATGCTCTCCGGCGTCATCCACGACTTCAAGACGCCCGTCACCATCATCTCCGGCTACGTCCAGCTCATGGCCTCCCAGGACGACGCCAGCGTCCGGCGCCAGTACGCCGCCTCCGTCCTCAAGCAGTTCGACCAGCTCAACAAGATGACCAAGGAGGTCCTGGCCTTCGCCCGCGGCGAGACCTCCATCCTCTTCCGCCGCGTCTTCGTCCACAAGCTCGTCGACGACCTGCGCGAGCTCCTCACCCGCGACCTCGGCGACCGCGGCGTCCGCGTCGAGATCATCAACTCCTACGGCGGCGCCGCGCAGATGGACGAGGTCAAGATCAAGCGCGCCCTGACCAACCTCGCCCGCAATGCCGCCGAGGCCATGCCCGAGGGCGGCGCCTTCACCGTCCATATCGACCGCGACGGCGACGACGTCGTCTTCCGCGCCTCCGACACCGGACCCGGCATCCCCCCCGAGATCCGCGAGTCCCTCTTCGAATCCTTCGTCACACGCGGCAAGGAGCAAGGCACCGGCCTCGGCCTCGCCATCGTCAAGAAGATCGTCGAAGACCACAAGGGCGCCATCGACTACGAGACCGAGACCGGCCGCGGCACCACCTTCATCCTCCGCATCCCCATCCAGCAAGAGGGCTGATCACCCATGTCCCGACTCGCACTGAGCCTGGCCCTCGCCCTGGCCCTCTACGCCTGCCAGGATCCCCCCGCCCCACCCCCGAGCGTCGGCGACGAAGGCCGCCCCGCCGCCGAACCGACGCCCAAGGCCCCCGAGCCCGCACCCGAGCCCGCACCCGTGCCCGAGGCCCCGCCCAAGGTCGCCCTGCCCTCCCCCGATCCCGCCCGCCTTGAGTTCGTCCCCGACCCCACCTTCGCCCAGATCGAGCTGCTCAACACCGCCAAGCAGGCCATCGCCTCGGGCGCCGACCCCACCGCCGCCTACGAAGCCCTCCTCAAGACCGAGCCCCTCTCCGGCGCCAGGATCTCCGCCGCCATCGCCCTGGCCGACCTCAAGCGCTCAAAGGGCCAGCCCGCCGAGGCCCTCGCCCTGCTCGAAGACCTCTACCGCAAGGCGCCGCCCCTGCCCGAGATCGCCTTCGTCCTCGGCCGCACCTACAAAGACTCCAGCCGCCTCGAAGCCGCCATCCTCGCCTTCGAAGAGGCCCTGCGCCTGCAACCCCTGCTGCTGACCGCCCACGTCGAGATCGGCGGCCTCCTGAGCCAGCTCGGCCACGCCGAGCGCAGCGCCGCCGCCTTCCTCGAATACGAGCGCGCCATCTACCGCTACGCGAAGCTCCTCGAAGCCCAGGACACCCACCTGGACGACAAGCTCAAGATCACCGAGGCCTTCAGCTTCCTGCCCGACGACCGCGCCGCGCTCGCCCTCGTCGACGCCCTCGATGACCCCGAAGTCACCGTCCGCGACGCCGTCGTCCGCGCGCTGGCCGAGGTCGGCACCGACTCCACCCTGCCCGCCCTCCACGCCGCCGCCGACAAGCACGCCGACGACCCCTACCTCTTGGCCTCCATCCGCGCCGCCATCGACGGCATCAAGAAAACCCGACAGGAGCACGACCCCAACCTCGGCCCCGCCTTCATCCCCACGCCGGCCCCCGCCGACAAGGCCACCCCCAAGGCCGACGAACCCCCGCCGACGCCCCCTTGAACCCGGCCGCGATCGACGCCCTCCAGCCCTCAAAAACCGAAGTCCTCCACGCCGATGACACCGCCGGTGTGCTTCAGGACCGCCGACTCGACCGCGCTCTGAAGCTCGCGCACATTGCCCGGCCACGTGTGCGCCCGCAGCCGCGCCTCCACCGCGCCGTCCACGACCGGCGGCTCCAGCCCATAGCGCCGCGCGAAGACCCCCACGAAGATCTGCACCAGCGGCATGATGTCGTCCAGGCGCTCCACCAGGGACGGCAGGCGCAGCGTCCCCTCCTGAATCGCCACGTAGAGATCCTTGCGGAAGCGCCCCTCGGCCACGAGCTGCCCCAGATCGCAATGCGTTGACAGCACCAGCCTGACGTCCACCGTCCGCGCCACCTCCTCCCCGTGGCGGCGCAGCTCCCCCTCTTTGATCACGCGCAGGAGCTTGGACTGCAGGAGCATCGGCAACCTGTCGATTTGATTGAGGAATACCGTACCGCCGTTGGCCAGCTCCAGCACCCCGAGCTGCGCCGCCCGGCCTCGGGCGCCCGCGCCGAAGAGCTCCAGGTCCAGCAGCTCCGGGTCCTCGTCGGAGCAGTTGCGCGTCACCATCAGGTTGCGCGAGCGCTCCCCGAGGTGGTGGACCGCCCGCGCGATCAGCTCCTTGCCCGAGCCCGCGTCGCCGATCAGCAGCACGGGGCCGGGGCGCTCCACCAGCGCGTTGAGCTCCCGGTACACCGTCCGCATCGAGGCCGACTCGGTCACCAGCTCCTTGAAGAGGTAATGGCGGCGCTGGCGCTCTCGGAAGTAGCGGTTCTCCGCGCGCGTCGAGTCCAGCGCGTCCCGACTGTCGCGCTCTCGCTCTATCGCCTGCAGCACCGGCGCCAGCGCCGCGCCCAGGATCGCGAGGCGCTCAAGGCCGGCCTCGTCCGGCGCCGGCCCCTCCAGTTCGAAGAACATCGCCGAGGCGTGCAGCGGAGGGGGGTCATCGAAGGCCGAGATCAGCGCGCGCGTTCCGCCCCGGTGGGGGTGGTGGATCAGGCGCTGGCCCTTGATCAGCTCCAGGATCCGCTCCCGATCTGCCGGCGTCCAGTCCATCCGGTCGGCCCTGAGCCGGCCCTCCTTGACCAACACGAGCAGCTGGGCCGGGGCACGCCCGTGCTTGATCAGCCCCGCGCGCGACACCCCGAGGCCCATGACCGCCCCGACGACCTCCGCCGCCAGCGCGACGCTCTCCGAGGGGCGCGGGTTGACCATGACCGCCAGCGACATCTGGGCGATCAACGCCATGTGCTCGGCGCTCAGGCCCTCGACCCGAGGGGCCAGCGCCCGATGCCTGAGCCCCTCCCCCAGCGCGAGGCTCTCCGAGGTGCTCAGGATCTCCACCTCGACCACCCCGCCGAGGTTCAGACGATCCCCATCCTCCACCTCGACCTCTCCCCGGATCACCTCGACGCGACCGTCGCGCGACCGGGTCGTCCCCTTGACGCTGTCGCGATCCTCGAAGCGCCACGCTCCCTCGCTCAGGAAGAGCCGCCCATGTCGCACCGAGACCCCTTCGAGCGGGATCGCCAGGTCGTTGGTCGGGCTGCGGCCGATGTGGATCTCAGGGCGGTGAAAGGCGTACTCGCGGATCGCGCCGCTGATTTCGAGGCGAAGCCTGATCAAGCTCTCTCCCTCCTTACATCGACATTGAAAAACTCCCTTGCGTTACATAGGGTCTGCCCCACGCAAGCGCAACAACTTCACCCTGAACTGCCCCGCCCCCCGCGCACTCCACCCCCTGTCCCCCTCCTCGCTGCGCAAGGGAGGGGGGACCCTCGTATTACGGCTTCGGGTGGTTCGACACTCCACCCCCTGTCCCCCTCCTCGCTGCGCAAGGAGGGGGGACCCTTGAATTACGGGCACGATGATCCGGGGGGCGGGCCGCAGAAGCCTTCGCCGGGATCACTGGCCGCCTGGGGCGGGTGGCGAGGTCGGCGTGGCGGGACCCGATCCACCCGAGTCCGTCATGCGAGCGTCCCCGAACCACCGTGTCCGTAATACGAGCGTACCCCCTCCTTGCGAAGCGAGGAGGGGGACAGGGGGTGGAGTGCGATCCACCGACACCCGTAATTCAAGCGTCCCCCCTCCTCGTGGAACGAGGAGGGGGGACAGGGGGTGGAGTGCGATCCACCCGTGTCCGCCAGTGGGGCACCCGCAACAGGAATCGGGCGAGTGCCGCGCGCGTTGACGCCCCCCTGCGCCTGCACCACAATCCCAGGCGCGGCCAGAGGCCGCCGGGGAGCACTGACTCAGCACGGAGCGCACTTGTCTCCAGGAAGCCCACACCTCTTCGCGGCGCTCATCACGGTGCTCATCGCGCTGACCGGCGCCTCGGCGATGGCCCAGGTCGAGCCCGAGCCGGGCGAGCCCGAGCCGGGCGAACCCAAGCCGGGCGAGCCCGAGCCGGACGAGCCCGAGCCGGGCAAGGCCAAAGAAGGCGAGCCTGAACTGGGCGAGCGCGGCGATCCTGATCTCGCCGGGGCTGGCCTCTTCGACCTCGACGATCTCGCTCTTGAGCCGGGGCAGCCGGCGCCGGTGCGGATCACGGCCTCGCAGAGCGTCGACAGAGCGCTCGACCGCCACCCCGAGCTGGGGCAGGCGCGGCTCCGGCTGCGCCGCGCCGAGACGCTGGCGCGCGGCGAGGGGTCGCTGTTGAGCCCGGTGCTGCGGGTTGATGGCAACTTGATCCATGATGAGGAGCCGACCCAGAGCTTGTTTGAGGAGGGCGTCCGGGTCACCGACATTGCGCGCACCCAGACGCAGCTCATCAAGCGCTTCGGCTGGGGCATGGATCTGACGCTCCAGTTCGAGGCGACGCGCTTTGAGTCCGAGCAGCCCTTCGTCCTGCCCGGCGGCATCCGCCAGGTTCAGCGCATCGGCCCGAACTGGCAGGAGAGCCTGAGCCTGAGCTTGCGCCAGCCGCTCCTGAAGGGCTTCGGCGCCGAGGTCAACGAGGCCCCGCTGCGGGCCGCTCTGGGCCAGCGCGACGCCGCGCGCCTGGACCTGGAGCGCAGCGCCTCCCAGGCCCTCCTGGAGGTCCTCGTGGCCCACTCGGAGCTCTCCTTCGCGCAGGCCACGGTCGCGGTCCGGCGCCGCCAGCAGGCCATCGCCGGGGAGCAGCGCGAGGCCACCGAGGCGCTCGTGGCGGCCGGCTCGCTGGCCGAGATCGAGCTGGACGTCATCGACCAGCGCCTCGCCCTGTTTGAAGAGTCGGTGCTGGTCGCAGGCGTCGAGTTGATCTCCCGCCGCGCCGAGCTCTCGCGGCTGATCGGCGACGACGACCGCACCGCCTGGGGCGCCGAGGCGGTCCAGTTGCCGCTGCCGGCCATCGCCGACGCCGACGCCCTGGTCGACCTGGCCAGGGCCCAGAACCCCGAGATCGCGACGCTCCGGGCCCAGGTCGGCGCCCAGCGGATCGCCCTGGAGATCAGCCGGGACGGCGCGCGGCCGCAGCTGGATCTGTCGGCGTCGGTGAGCCAGAGCGCCTTGAGCGAGGAGGGCTTCCTGGACGCCGCCGGGCAGATCGCGGGCCTGGACGCGACCTCGCTGGCCGGCGGGCTCGTCCTCACCGTGCCGCTGGACAACGGCCGCGCCGAGGCGCGGCTGGAGGCCGACGGCATCGAGCTGCAGCGCATCGAGGCGCAGATCGCCCAGGCCGAGCGCCAGATCGACCAGCAGGTGCGCGAGGCTCTGCGGCTCGTCGAGCTGGGGCTGCGCCGCGTGGCCCTCTCGGACAGGGCCGCGGCGCTGTCGCGGCGGACGCTGGAGGCCGAGCGCGCCCGCTTCCGGGCCGGGCGCTCGACCAACCAGCAGGTGCTCCAGTTTCAGGACGACCTGCAGCGGGCCGAGGAGCGCGCCCAGCGGGCCAGGGTCGACCTGACGCTGGCGGCGCTGCGCGCGCACCACCTGACCGGGTCGCTGCTGAGGGTGCTGGGCGTCGAGGTGCTGCCTTGAGCCCCCCGGCGGGCTGGAGCGAGCGCGGCGCGGGGCTGCCCCGGCTGGCGCTGCGCCGCCCCGTCACGGTGGCGATGGCCTCCATGGCGCTGATCGTCATCGGCGTCGTGGCCTACGCCCGGATCCCGCGCGAGCTGCTGCCCTCGGGCTTCACGCCGCCCTTGCTCTTCGTCCAGATCCCGACGCGGATCTCCACCCCCAAGGACAACGAGCGCTCCGTCGCCATCCCCATCGAGGAGTCCTTCGGCACGGTCCGCAACGTCGACAGCATGAGGGCCTGGGTCAACCAGGATCGCGTCGGCTTCCTGCTGCAGTTCAAGGACGGCACGGACATGGACGTGGCCTACACGCAGGTCCGCGACCGCCTCGACCGTGTCATGCCGGACCTGCCGACGGACCTGGGCAAGTACTTCATCTGGAAGTACAACCCGAGCGCCGAGCCGATCTTCTGGATCGGCGCCGTGCTGCCCGAGGGGCTCAAGGACGGGGACGCGGCCTGGCTGCTGGAGTCGCGGCTGGTCAAGCGCCTCGAGCGCGTCCCTGGCGTCTCGCGCGTCCAGCTTGAGGGCGCGCCGGACCGCGAGATCCACATCGAGGTCGACGACAAGCGCGCCAACGCCGCCGGCGTCGGCGCCTTCGCGCTGGTCGAGCGCCTGCAGAGCGACAACTTCGCCGTCGCCGCCGGCACCCTCGACGACGGCGGCGAGCGCTACCCCTTGAGGGTCGTGGCCCGCTTCGAGGACCTCGATCAGGTCCGCGCCATCCCCATCGGCAATGGCCTGCGCCTGAGGGACGTGGCCGAGGTCCGCTACGTCACCCCCGACACCGACGCCATCTACCGCATCAACGGCCGCCCCGGCGTCATCGTCCAGGTCTTCAAGGAGGGGGAGGCCAACACGGTCGACGTCTGCGCCGCCGTCGAGGCCCTCGTCCACTCCGGCGACCCGGAGCTGTCCCGCTTCGAGTTCATCGAATTCTTCAACCAGGGCTTCCACATCGAGGAGTCGCTGTACAACCTCCAGATCACCATGCTCTGGGGCGGCCTCTTCGCCATCGTCATCCTCTTCTTCTTCCTGCGCCGGGTCGGCATCACGCTCGTCATCACCCTGGCCATCCCGGCCAGCATGATGGTCACCCTGGTCGTGATGTACTTCACGGGCGCCACCCTCAACGCTCTGAGCATGATGGGCCTGATGCTCTCGGTCGGGATGGTCGTCGACAACTCCATCGTCGTCGTCGAGAACATCCAGCGCGCCCGGATCGAGGGCCTCGACGCGCTCCAGGCCGCGATCTACGGCACCGGCGAGGTCGCCCTGGCGATCTTGGTGGCCACGAGCACGACGGTGGTGGTCTTCTTGCCGCTGATCTTGATGAGCGGCAGCGAGACGCTCAGCTTCTACCTCGGCAAGATCGGCTACCCCGTCTGCATCGCCCTGGCCGCCAGCCTCGCCGTCAGCCTGATCTTCATCCCGCTGGCCTCCACCTGGCGCATCAGCGGCGCCGACAGGATCCCCCCTCCCCTGCCGATGATCGCCTGGCTTGAGGACCGCTTCGCCGCCCTGCTCGACCTCAGCCTGCGCCGCAGGGCCGACGCGCTGCTGCTGACGATGCTGGCCTTCCTGAGCATCTTCATCCCCGCCGGGCAGCTCAAGGAGACCGACACCAAGGCCGGAAACCCCAACGATTTCCAGATCTTCACCAACTTCGAGGACGACGCCTCCTACGCCGAGAAGGACGCCTACCTCAAATCCGCCGAGGCCGCCCTGATGGCCAACGCCGAGGCCCTCGGCATCAGCGACGTCCTGACCCGGATGGGCGGCAACTGGGGCCGCGCTCGCCTGCGCGTCTTCCTCAAGGACCTCGACGAGCGCGACGGGCTCGACCGGGAAGAGATCGTCGAGAAGGCCCAGGCCATCCTGCCCGTGGCCCCCGGCGTGTCCACCTCGACCTCCTGGTCCGAGCGCGCCGAGGGCGCCAGCGACACCATCCGCCTCGGCCTCAAGGGCCCCGACAGCGACAAGCTGGCCGAGCTGGCCGCCGAGGTCGCCTGGAGGGTCCGCAACGTCCCCGGCGTCGTGTCCGTCGAGCTGGAGACCGACGACGACGCCACCCGCGAGCTCCACATGCGCGTCCAGCGCGAGCTGGCCGCCCAGCGAGGCCTCTCGCCCCTGATCATCGGCGGCACCGTCGGCTACACCCTCCAGGGCCGGCGCCTGAACGACTTCCACGCCGAGGACCGCGAGGTCTCCATGATCGTCATCGCCCCCAGGAAGGACCGCGAGGGCCTCCAGGACCTCCAGAACGTCGCCCTGCGCGACCCCTCCGGCGGACCCGGCGTGGCCCTGGGCAACCTGACCACCTCCTCCCTCTCGCCGGCCTACCGCAGCATCACCCGCGAGGACCGACACACCCTCTACGAGATCGTCGTGACCGCCTCCGACGACGACCTGCTCGCCCTGGGCCAGTCCATCGACGCCGCCATGGCCGGCTTCGAATTCCCCCGCGGCTACGCGCTCTCCAAGGGCGAGCGCTTCTCCAACCTCGAGACCAACCAGGACGAGCAGTCCTTCGCCCTGATCATGGCCGTCCTGTGCGTCTTCCTGCTCATGGGCATCCTCTTCGAATCCTTCCTCCTGCCCCTGTCCATCGTCGTCTCCATCCCCTTCGCCTTCGTCGGCGTCTACTGGGCCCTCTTCCTGACCGACACCGCCTTTGACGTGATGGCCGGCATCGGGCTCATCATCCTCGTCGGCGTCGTGGTCAACAACGCCGTCGTCCTCATCGACCTCGTCGAGATCCTGCGCCGCCAGGGCCTCGACCGCCACCTGGCCCTCGTCGAAGCCGGCCGCAAGCGCCTGCGCCCCATCCTCATGACCGCCCTGACCACCATCATCGGCCTCCTGCCCATGGCCATGGGCACCGCCTCCATCGTCGGCATCCCCTACGCCCCCCTCGGGCGCGCGCTCATCGGCGGCATGACCGCCAGCACCCTCCTGACCCTCCTCGTCGTCCCCCTGTGCTACACCGCCTTCGACGACCTGCGCGAGGTCGGACTCCGCCTCGCCGCTCGCATGGCCTCCCGCGCGCCCTCACCCAGGAGCCCGCCATGACGCGCGACCCCCTGCGGCCCTGGGCGCTGGTCCTGAGCTTCGCCCTCCCCATGCTCCTGTACACCCTGACCGCCTCCCCCGGACCCTACTGGCTCGACTCCGGAGAGCTGGCCGCCGCCGGCTTCCTCGCCGGCATCCCTCACCCCCCCGGACACCCCCTCTACATCGCCCTGACCCACCCCGCTGGCCTGCTCCCCTTCGGCGCCCTCGCCCTGCGCATGAACCTCACCTCCGCCGCCGCCATGGCCCTCTCCTGCGCCCTCCTGGCCCGCCTCGCCCGCCAGCTCCTCATCCACTTCGGCGCGCCGCCCTCCCGCGCCTCCCTCGCCGCGCTGGCCTCCGCGCTGCTGACCGCCTCCAGCTACGCCCTCTGGTTCCAGGCCGTCCGCGCCGAGGTCTACGCCCTCCACCTCCTCTGCGCCGCGCTGATCACCACCCTCGCCGTCCAGATGGAGCTCCGCGCCCTGAGCCCGCGCTCACCCGATCCCGCGCCGCCCGATCCCACCCCACGACCCACCGCGACCGCCCCAGCCAACGCGCCCCCTCAAGATGCCGCAGCCGACACGCCCATCACCGCACACGCCGACGCGCCAATCGCCGACACGCCTGTCGCCGACGCACACGCCGACACGCCCGTCAACGACACGCTGATCGCCGACACGCCTGTCACCGCACACGCCGACACGCCAATCGCCGACACGCCAATCGCCGACGCACACGCCGATGACGCGCAAGTCGCCGACAAGCCCACCGACGACGCCCATGTCGCCTCCACGCCCACCGCCGACGCGCGCCTCCTCTTCGCCCTGGCCTTCATCCTCGGCCTGGCCCTGGCCAACCACCACTACCTCGTCCTCTTCGTCGCCGCGCCCGTCCTCGCCCTCATCCTCGCCCGCCCCCTCTGGCGCCGCGCGCTGCTCTCGACCGCCGGCCTTCGTGCCTGCGGCTTCGGCCTCTTCGGGCTGGCCTGCTACGCCCTGCTCCCCCTGCGCGCCCTGCGCGACCCCTTCGTCAACTGGGGCGACCCCGACAACCCCAGAGACTTCTGGTGGCTCATCACCGCCCAGGCCTTCCAGAAGAGCCTGGAGCGCGCCCAGCAGGTCGACGTCCCTCAGCTCCTCATCGACCTCAGCGTCCAGATCGGCCGACAGCTCACCCCCGTCGGCCTCATCCTCGCCCTGGCCGCCCTCGCCTGGCTCCTGCGACGGCCCCGCCGACGCGGCCTCGGCCTGCTCCTCGGCGCCCTGGTCGCCTTCAACCTCGTCACCCAGTCCCTGATGAACTTCGACCCCTTCAACCCCGACGTCCACGGCTACTTCGCCCTGAGCGTCTGGACCCTCGGCCTGCTCGTCGCCCTCTCCTGGGGCGCTCTGGAGCACGCCGCCGCCCACATTCGCCGCACACAGGCCCCCGCGCAGGCCCGCATCGCCTCGATCCTGTCCAGCGCCGCCCTCGTCGGCCTCGCCGCCCTGGCCGCCCTGAACACCGCCAACACCTTCGACGAGGCCCGCCTCGACGGCTTCCACGACGTCGAGCTCACCTCCATGGCCATCCTCGATCCCATGCCCGACGGCGCCGTCGTCCTCACCTCCAGCTTCAAGACCATCTTCAACCTCTGGTTCGAACAAGCCGCCTCCCACCGACGCACCGACGTCGCCGTCATCCACCGCAACTTCCTCCCCACCCCCTCCTACGCCCGCGAGATCCGCGCCAGACACCCCGCCCTGGCCGCCCTCATCGGCCAGCGCGACGGCAAGACCGGCCTCGACACCGACGCCATGCTCGCCATGGCCGCCGAGCGCCCCATCTACATCGAGTACGACGTCAACATCCCCCCACGGCTCGCCCCGCACCTCGTCCCCGAGGGCCTGCTGCTGCGCGTCCTCCCTCAACCCCTGCCCCCTGGCCCGCTGCCCGCCGAGGTCGACGAGCGACAGCGCCGCTTCTGGACCGCCCTGGAGGATCGCATCGGCCTGCACGCCGGCGACCGACCCCTCGACCTTGAAACCCGCCGATACCTCGTCTGGGCGCACTACCTGACCTGCCGCGCCCTGCTCGACGCCGAACACCGCGACCTGGCCGCCTTTCACCTCGACCGCGCCCTGTCCATCAACCCCAGCTCTCCCGAACTCTGGGAGCTCGCCCGCCGCCTCAACACCCCCACCACACCCCCCACCCCCTGAGGCCAGGACAAGCCCGGCCCGTCGTCGGATCGCGACCCCATCGAGAACTCGACCGCCCAGAATGGGCAAAGCGAGAGGCTTGACGACCTCAAACCTCCAGCGTCATCATCGCAGTGGACGGTCTCTTTCGAGGCAGGGGTTCACCATGGACCATCAAATTCTCCTGGCTGCCGTCGCAGTCGTCGCCGTGCCCGGCTTCATCGTGGCGGGGGTCTGGTGGATGGCTCGGCAGGGAAAGCGCGGCGTGGCTGAACAAGAAGCTCGCCTGGCCCGCAGCCGGAGCGCCAGAGCCCGAGTGCTTCAGATCGGCAAATCAGTCGCCCAGGTGCGCAATGGCACGGTGATCGTCAAGCTGCGCGTGGAGGTCATGCCCGATGGGGCCGACGCTTACCCGGTGACGACCGTGTGGGAGGTGCAGCAAGCCTCCCTCCCCCAACTCCAGTCGCCGCAAGGGGTGGCCGTGAAGATCGATGCTGACGACGCGCAGATGATCTTCCCCGATGTGAGCTGGGCGGAGTTCTCGAGGATCTACTGGCGGGCGTGGGTCAAAGGCAAACAGAACGATCTCAAGTGACGATCATCCTTCTGGTTCAGACCCATTTGTCGCACGGGGACGTTCCCAGGCCGGGGTCTGACGCAAACACAAGAGGGAAGAATGATGCTTTTGAGCGTGAGGACGTGCCTGTTCATGGGGGCGCTGATCGGCGTGGTGGGGATCGGCCACGCCGAGGCCGAGTCTGGATCCAAGGGCAAGACGACGCCCTGGAAGAATTCGCAGCGGCCCTACCGGCCCTACTTCAACGACCCGCTCCTGCGCGATCTGCCTGAGGGCAAGGTCGTCGAGAGCCGGATCTCGCGCGTCGAGATCTACGACGGCGGCGCCCTCATCGAGCGGACGGCGGACGTGAAGTTCTCGCAAGGAGAGCAGCGGCTGGTGTTCCCGGCGCTGCCGGAGGACATCGTGGCGGCCACGCTCCAGATCTCGGGTTTCGGGGCCACGGTCTCGGCGGGCTCGACCTTTCTGGAGGCCGGGACGCTGGTCGAGTCCAGGCCCGACGCGCTGATCAAGCTCGAAGAGGCGCTCGACGGCCTGACGACGGAGCACCAGGAGCTCGGCAACCGCGAGGCCGTCCTCGGGCAGCGCCGCGAGCTGGTGCTGGCCAACATCGCCCAGCTCAACAGCGGCGGGGCCACCTCGACGGACACGCTCAAGAAGAGCCTCGACTTCGCCGAAGGGGAGCTGACGGCCCTGTCGGCGGAGTTGAGCGACATCGAGCGCCAGCGCGGCGTTCTGGAGCCGAGGATCGAGGGGCTCCAGAGCGCCCACGCGGAGCTCATCAGCTCTCTGCAAAAACCCGTCAAGCATGTGGTCGTCGAGGCCAACGCCCGCTCGGAGGTCAGCCTGCGGCTTGTGATGCGCTACGTGGTGCAGGGGCCGACCTGGGTGCCCCGGCATGTGGGTCATTACGATCCGGCCACGGGCAGGCTGCGCCTGGACACCTACGCCTGGATCGTCCAGCGGACGCCAGAGGCCTGGAGAGAGGTGCCGATGCGCGTGTCGACGGCGAGGCCGTCTTTTGGCCTCAAGGCGCCGACGCCGGGGCCGATCTGGGTGGATCTGCGCAAGAACGAAGGGTTGGAGGCCGACGAGTCCCAGCGCCTCCGCGAAGTGGCCCCGGACTCATCCTCGCTTGGGGCCCTCGGGCTCCAGCAGTTCGAGGTCGAGGGCACGGTCACCGTGGAGCCCGGTGAACAGGGGCGGCGAGTGCTGCTCAAGTCGACGGCCCTGGACGCGGACAGCCACCACGTCGCGGCGCCGGGGGCCAGCTCCGGGGTCTATCTGGTGATGGGCATCACGAACCCCGACATCGTGCCCTGGTTGCCGGGGGAGGCGTCGCTCTTCAACGGCTCCGACTATGTCGGCACGGCCTCGATACCAGCGGTGCTGCCAGGCGAGGCGCTGGTGCTGCCCTATGGCGTCGACCCGGCCGTGACGCTGGTCAGGGAGCGGACGGCCAACAAGCGCGAGGACGACGGTCGGCGCCAGAGCATCCAGATCACCACGCGCTACGCGGCCCACAACAGCCTCAGTCGGCCCGTGCGGCTGGTGGTCCGAGAGCAGATCCCCGTGGCGCGCACCAACAAGATGCGGATCAACGACAGGGCCGAGGGCCTGGACTTCACCGAGCCGACCCGCAACAGCCCTGGCGGCGCTCGCCTTTGGGAGGCGAAGGTGCCGCCCGGCGCGCCCCTGACCTGGACCCTCGTGCTGGAGATCAGCGCCCCCAGCGATCAGCGCATCCTCGGCCTGGACTGAAGGCTACTTCGACGTGTCCAGGGGGGTGCCCAGGACCAGGGATCGGTGAAGCTCCGAGCGGCTGGCGTAGCCTTCCCTGGCGGCGTCGTCGGTCAGCGGTCGGGCGCTCTGGAATTGGATCCAGGGGTGTCGCGTGACCTTGATTTCGAAGTGGACCCTGTAGCCCCGCACGGCGTCCACGAAGGTCGCAAGATCGATCTCCTGGCCGTAGAACCGGGCTCCATGCACGGTGTGCTCGCCCGCCGGCCACGGCTCCACCCCGTGACCCCTCAACCAGACCGATCCGCCCATGATCGGGAGCTCGCCCTCGTTCCCGGCGCTGCGAACGCGCCACTGCCCGGCGGTGTCGTCCCTCCAGAGGAAGAACATCGCCTTCTGTCCGACCTTGTAAGGCGTCCAGCGCGCGGCGCAGGTCCAGTCCTCGAAGCGCTGGACGTCCAGCGTCTTCGATCCTGGCGATCCGTGGATGACCTCTTCGACGGCCAGGGTCATGACCCTGGCTGAAGGCAGGGCGTCTATGGTGGCGATGATCACCAGATCGGAGGCGCCGATCATGTCAAAGAGCGGGACCGGCGCGTACTTGGCCTCGGCGGGCAGGGCGGTGAGGGCGGACGCGCAGGCAAGGATCAACAGCGCGGCCAGGGATCGGGAGGCGTGGTTCAGCATGGCAGACCCTCGGTTCGGTCGTGACTTCAGGGCTCTCACAACAACGGTCGACCTGTCAAAAGGGTCTTGTGCGGGCTATCATCGGGCAGAGACCGCTTCTGGAGGTGCGCCGATGGTCGACGAGACCCACAACAGCCGACGTCATCAAAAGCGCGTGGTCGCCGAAGGGCTGCGGCAGCTCAAGGCGAAGCCGGGCTGGGATCCGAGCGCGAGGCCCAGATCGACCCCCCAGGACGCGCTCAGAGAGCTTGGCCAGGCCGACCGGACCGAGGGCGCTTATGGCGCCGCCGAAGGGTGCGAGGCGTGCCGCACCCTTCGAAATGAGGAGGGCGATGAGGGCGCGCTCTGCGCTGAGCATCTGGCGGAGGCGATGGGCTTCCAGGCTCCGCGGCCTTCGACCTCACCCCAGTCGGGGCCTCGGGCTCCTGGCCTGCGGACACCTCGCTCGTAGACGACCCACCTCGCGCCTTATCCACAGCTCTGCAACCAGACGACAGCTTGAGCAGGTTGCCAGCAGCGTCAATTGAAGAAATCGAGGGTTGGGGAGAGCCCAACCTTGATCCTCCCCAAGCCCAGCGGCGCAGTCGGCCCGATCGATGCGCTCTTGCTCGAACGCCGCGCCGAGTCGGTTGACACCGCGCCGTGTCCGTTTACATGATGAACGTGGGTTTTCCTGGAACGACAAAACGAGGGTCTTCATGAGCCGACTTATCAAGCAGGTCGCCGCGTCAGCGCTGGTGGTTGGGTGCTTCGTGAGCCTGTGGGGATGCGATGAGGAGATCGGGCGCGGCATCGCGGTTGAGAACGAGGCCGATACGGGCTCGGACGCCGATCTTCCTCTGGATGCAGGAGCCGAGGACGCGAGCGAGGACGCAGCACCGGGCGAGGACATCCTTGAGGGCGAGGATGCCCTTGAGGACGCTCTTGAGGGCGCGGATGCCCTTGAGGACGCTCCCGAAGGGGATGTGGCCGAAGACGGCGGGGCTGACGAGGGTATCGCCGACACCCCCCCTCGGGCCATCTCCGAGTCTCTGAGGCTCCTGGAGGATGCGGCTCTGGAGTTCCTGTTGAGGGGCGAAGACGACGACGGCGATATCCTGACCTTCCGCATCGAGCAGGGGCCTGTGCGAGGGGTTCTGGAGGGGACACCGCCTGCGCTGATCTACCGCCCCGAGGCCAACTTCTTCGGGCAGGACAGCGTTGTGTTCGTGGTGCAGGACGGTCGCGGACAGGAGGCCAGGGGCGAGATCGCGCTGACGGTGGAGGCGGTGGAGGATGCCCCGGTGGCCTTGGCGCAAGCGCTCGAGATGAACGAAGACGAGGCGTTGGCGCTGGTGTTGACGGCCGTGGACGTGGACACGCCCTCGTCGGAGCTGCGCTTCGTCGTCGAGGAGGAGCCGACGCTCGGGCGCCTGGAGGGCCAGGGGGAAGCGCTGATCTACGAGCCCGATCCCGACATCCACGGGAGCGACGCGTTCCAGTTTTCGGTCACCGACGGGGTGGAGCGCACATCGGCCTCGATCTCGATCGAGGTGCGATCGGTCAACGACGCTCCCGTGGCCGAGGACGGCAGCGGGCAGACGCTCGAAGACGAGGCGCTGGAGTTTGTGCTGGTGGGTCGGGACGTGGAGACCGCGCCGGAGGCCCTGCTGTGGAGGATCGTGGAGCCGCCCTCGTCCGGTCGCCTGGAGGGGGAGCCGCCTGGGGTGAGGTATGTGCCCGCGCAGGACTTCCACGGCAGCGATCGGTGGACCTTTCAGGTCGGCGATGGTGAGCTGTGGTCGCCGGAGGCGCAGGTGCTGGTCGATGTCGAGGCCATCAACGATCCTCCGCGAGTCCAGGCGGGGCAGGACGCGAGCGTCCCGTTGTCCCGGCGGCTGTTCTTGACCGGCGAGGCCAGCGACGATGGCCAGCCGGGCGATGAGGCGCTGGCGGTGGCCTGGAGCCTGGAGCGAGGCCCCGGTCGGGCCACCTTCGAGACCCCACGCCAGGCTCAGGGCGAGGTGATCTTCGATGCGCCGGGGCTGTATGTGCTTCGTTTGATGGCCAGCGACGGCGCGCTGATCGCGGAGGACTTTGTGCAGGTGGAGGTCCTGGACGACGCCCAGAACCTTGCGCCCATCGTCGACGCCGGGCCGGATCGCACGCTGGCCCTGTCCAGAGCGCTGAGGCTCGAAGGCAAGGCCTCGGACGACGGCAAGCCGACCCCGGCCCTCGCGACGCGCTGGATCGTGGTCTCAGGCGGCGCGACGCTCGATGATCCCGAGGATCTTCAGGGGACGGTTCGCTTCCCCTCGCCTGGCGAGTACGTGCTGCGCCTGGAGGCCAGCGACGGCGAGCTGACCGGCCAGGACGAGGTTCGGATCCTCGTCGAGGAGGACAACCTCGCGCCCATCGTCGACGCCGGGCCGGATCAGGACACCGAGGCGCGGGCGGTGGCGCTCGACGGTCGCGCCACCGACGACGGGCTGCCAGGAGACGGCGCGCTGTCGTTTGTCTGGAGCCAGCGCTCAGGCCCCCCCGGGGCGCAGATCGTCAACGCGGCCGAGGCCAGAACCTGGGTCCAGCTGCCGCAAGGCGGCGAGTACGTCTTCGCCCTGAGCGCGAGCGACGGCGCCAGAGAGGCCGAGGACACGATGCGCGTCGTCGCGCGCGGCAACCAACCCCCCGAGGTCTTCGCCGGAGAGGATCAGACCGCCCTGCTTGCCCCTCGGCTCGACGTGCCGCCGCCCGTCACCCACAGCGACCCGCCCGAGCCCGCCTGGCGCACGGAGATCGAGTCCGCCGTCTTCGGCTGGATTCTGGACAGCGGGCTGGCCGTCTCGGAAGACAAACTCTGGGTGGGCTTCGCCGGGACCGAGGTGGCCGGGGTGCAGACTCCGGCGGGGGTGGTGTCCTGGGACGACTGCCGGTGGGCCGCGCCGCCCGAGGGTCTCCGCTACAGCCAGGGGGTGCGGCACTCAGTCCCGATCGCCGCCGGGCGGGGCGAGCTCGTGGCGGGCGGCGTCTTCGACGCCATGGATGGCTCGGGGAACTCGACGTTCGTCGCGCGATACGACGGGGCCCGCTGGAGCAACTTCATGCCGCCCCTCCAGATCCGTGCCATCGAGTTCCGGACGGCCGCCATCCTGCCGCACGGGACCTACGTGGGCGGCTTCTTCGACTTCTTCGACCGCTCGGGGATACCCAGCTACGGGCCGGCCAGGTACCACCAAGGCCAGTGGCACGCCCTCGAAGGCGGCGTGAATGGCAACGTCATGCAGATCATCGACGACGGGGGCTCGGGCATCTACGTGGCGGGCACCTTCGCCGAGGTGGGCGGCACCTACGACGGCAACTGGAATGACGGCGACGGTCCGCAGGACAACGATCTCATCGACGGCGTCTACGCGAGCAACGTGGCCCACTGGGATGGCCAACGCTGGTCGGCCCTGGGAGGGGCGTTCACGGGGTGCAACCGTTTTGCGTGCACGCCGACCGCCCTGGGGCTGGCCCGAGCGCCCAACGGCAACCTGTATGTGGGCGGCAGTTTTCATCAAATCGGCGGCGTCGAGGTGAACTCTCTGGCGCAACTGGACGGCGATGGCTGGCGGAGCGTAGGGGGAGGCGTGCAGGGTGACGTCTATGCCATTGCGCTGTACCGAGGTGACCTCTGGGCCGGGGGGGACTTCTTCCGCGCGGGCGGGCAGAACATCTCCCGGCTCGCCCGTTGGGACGGACAGGCCTTCTCGGCGCCGGCCCCCGGCCTCATCGACAGCACCGTCCGCGCGCTGGCCACCTACCGCGATACGATCTATGTGGGCGGCACGTTCAACACCTTCGACGGCCGCTCGGCGCCGGGGCTGGCCGCCTACGGCGTCGCGCCCTTCCCCGAGCTGACCTGCCCGGAGCCGGTCATCATCGACGAGGCGAGCCCCGACGGCGTCGAGGTCTCCCTCACCGGCTCGCTCGGCCACCGCTGCGCGCCGGCCGCGACCCTCACCTGGGCGGTCGACGACGAGGCCCCCGAGCCCGTGGACTTCGCGCCCGGACAGCTCGCCCCCGCCCGGGATGTCGTCCTCGAGCGACACTTCGCGCCGGGTGTGCATCGCGTGACTCTGGTCGCCGACGACGGTCGCTCGACCCAGAGCTGCACGACCTCGGTCATCGTCAACGCCGGGGTGCGCGTGGCGCTCGGGGGGCGCGTGACGGACGATGGCCTCCCCGACGGCACGCTCGACGCGCGCTGGTCCGTGGTCGAGGGCCCCGAGGGTGCGTCACTCGCCGACGCCGACGCGGCCGAGACCACGCTCACGGTGACCGAACCAGGTTCCTATCGGCTCCGGTTGACCGGCGACGACGGCGCGCTGACCGGGCAGGACGACGTGGTGATCCAGGTGACGTCCGAGGACGTGCCGAATCGAGGGCCCCGGGTCGATGCCGGCCGAGACCGCACGGTCACGCCCTTCGAGGCCGTCACGCTCTCCGGGAGCGCCCTGGACGACGGACTGCCCGGGCCGCTCGCCGTGCGCTGGCGCCAGCTCTCCGGCCCGGGGGAGGCGATCCTCGCGACGCCCGAGGCTGTCACCACGGAGGTCGACCTGCCCCTGCCCGGCACCTGGCGCTTTGCGCTCAGCGCCGACGACGGCGAGCTCTTGGGCGAGGACGAGGTCGAGGTCGTCGTGCGCGATGTCCGCAATGAGGCGCCGGTCGTGACGCTCCAGGGGGACAACGTCGGGGTGGCGGGCTCGCCCCTGCGCCTGAGGGTCGCGGTCAGCGATGACGGCTGGCCCTTTGGCGCGCTGCGCTGGACGCTGGAGCATGAGTCGGGGCCTGGGGAGGTGCTCTTTCGACGGCGCGACGGGCGCGACGAGGCGATCTTCGCGCAGGCCGGAGAACACCGGGTGCGGGTGGTGGCCCAGGACGGCCTGGCTCGCTCGGAGGCCTCCCTGGCCGTGCGGGTGCTCGATCCCCAGGAGGTCGAGCCCATGTCCGTCGCCTGGACCGCCCCCCAGGAGGGAGAGCGCGTGACGGCGGGCACCGCGATCGAAGGCCAGGTCCAGGGAGGCCCGGACGTGCGCTGGAGGATCGAGCTGCGCGAGGCCAGCGACGAGGCGGCCCCGTGGCAGATCGTGGCCCAGGGGGCCGGCGAGCGCGATGGCGTCCTGGGGAGGCTCGACCCCACCTTGAAGCGCAATGGCGCGTGGTTGCTTCGGATTGTCGCCCAGGATGCGATTGGGCAGGAGGTGCTGACCGAGCCCGTGGGGATCTCGATCGAAGGCGGCATGAAGGTGGGGGCCTCGACGCTGGCGTTTGTGGACACGACGATCCCGACGCCGGGGGTGGAGGTGTCGGTCGTGCGCTCCTACGACAGCCGAGATGTGAGGGTGGGTGACTTTGGCCGAGGCTGGACCCTGGACCTGAAGACCGTCCGCATCCAGAAGAACACGCCCTTGGCGACCTCATGGCGCCAGGGCCGCCTGGGCCAGGGCTTCCCCTCCTGGTGCGTGGCGCCACGGCGCCGGCACCTGGTGTCGGCGATCTTCCCCGACGATCGGGTGCTGCGCTTCGAGGCCAGGATGGAGCCCGAGTGCCAGGCGGGCTTGCCCATCACCGCCGGACGCCTCGTCTTCGAAGCGCTCGACGGGCAGAGCGCTCGCCTGGAGCCGATCGACGACGGGACCGTCTCCTGGGGCGGCTCGGCGCCGGGCGACGGCGATCTGGTCGATCTGGGCAACGCTGGCCTGTACGAACCCACGCGCTTCAGGCTGACCCTGGAGGATGGCACGCGCTACGTCATCGACGAGCGGCAGGGGCTGGTGAGCCTGACCGACGCCCTGGGCAACGCCGTCGAGATCAACCGCGACGGCGTCGTCCACTCAGCCGGCCCCGGCGTGCGCTTCGAGCGCGACGACCAGGGGCGAATCTCGCGCCTGGTGGACCCCAACGGCGGCTCGGTGTCCTACGAGTACGACCCCCAGGGCGCCCTGGTGGGCGTCGTCGACCAGACCGGAGCCCTCACGCGCTTCGAATACGACGACGCCTTTCGCCTGCTGCGCGTCTCCCCCGAGGACGGCGGGGGGCAAAGCTCAAGCTACGACGGCGACGGGCGCCTCGTGGCCCAGGCCGACGAGCTGGGCCAAACCCAGAGCTGGGAGCGCGATCTGGAGGTGCGCCAGGAGATCGTCCGCGATGCCCTGGGCCACCCCACCACGATGCACTACGACGCCTTCGGCAATGTCGTCCGGCAAGTCGACGCTCTCGGGCACGAGACGCGGTGGGTCTACAACGCAGATGGCAAGGTCACCGAGGTGATCCCTCCCCTGGGGGCGAGCCAGTCGATGGCCTACGATGAGGAGGGGCGCCTGGTGGCGCGGATCGACGGCCAGGGGCGCGCCACGCGCTACACCCTCGACGCCCAGGGCCGCCCCCTGAGGGAGCAGCGGCCAGGCCAGGGGCCGACCACCTGGAGCTACGATCCCCAGGGCAACCTGGTCGGCGTCACCGGGCCCGACGGGCGAGTGACCGCCCTGGAGCGCGACCCCCAGGGGCGCGTGACGAGAGCCACGGACGCCGACCAGAACCAGATCGAATACCGCTACGAGGGCTTCTCGGTGCCCACCCAGACCATTCGGCGCGACTCCCAGGGCGACGTGATCGAGGAGATCTCGCGCGAGCTCGATGAGCTGGGGCGCCCGCTGTCCGAGGCGCGGGTCGTCGCCACGCCCGATGGCCCCGAGGTGCGCCAGACGCGCTGGACCCGGGACGCCAAGGGTCGCCCGCTGGAGGCGACCTACTCCGACGGCGCCCGCGAGTCCTGGGAGTACGACGCGGCCGGGCGAACCCTCGTCCACGTCGATCCGCTCGACCGCAGGGTCGAGTTCCGCTACGACCAGGCCGGCCGCAAGATCGCTCGCCTGGATCCAGACGGCCTGCAGGAGCGCTGGGAGTACGACGCCGTCGGGCGCGTCATCGCCTTCATCGATCGAGCGGGGCAGACGACGCGCACCACCTATGACCCCCTCGGCCGCCCCATCGAGATCCAGCACCCCGACGGGACCACGACGCGCGCCACCTTCGACGCGCTGGGCCGGAGGATCTCCGAGACCGACGCCGCAGGGGCGGTCACGACTCGCCTCTACGACACGGAATGCGGGTGCGGGGACCGCCTGCTGGCCCTGACCGATCCGATGGGTCGCACCACGCGCTGGTCCTACGACGAGGCCGGAAACATCGCCACCCAGACCGATCCGCTGGGCCGCGTCACGCGCTTCAGCCACGACGGCGCTGGCCGCCTCACCTCCACCACCCACCCCGACGGAGCCACCCTGGAGACCTCGTACAACGCGGCCGGGCTCGTCGCCGCCGAGACCGACGCCGAGGAACAACAGACGCTCTACGCCTGGGACGGCCTCCACCAGCTCCGATCCGTCACCGATCCCGCCGGGCAGGTCACGCGCTACGATTGGGACGGCGCCGGTCGCCTCACCTCGGCGCGCGACGCCCTCGATCGCCTGACCACCTACACCTACGACGAGCGCGGCCGGCTCGTCGAGCGCGTCAGCCCCCTGGGCCTCACCGAGCGCTTCGAGTACGACCGGGCCGGGCGCCTGATCGCCCACACCGACGCCCGCGGCTTCACCACCACCTACGCCTGGGACCTCATGGACAGGCTCCTGCGCCGCTCGCCGGACCCCCGGCTCGCCGAGAGCCCCACCGAGTTCGAATACGACGCCCTCCACCGGCGCACTCGGATGACCGACGCCCTGGGACAGACGCGCTACGCGTACGACGCGCTCGGGCGCCTCCTGAGCGAAGAGACCCCGCGCGGCGCGCTGACCTACGACTACGACGAGGCCGGACACATGACCGGGCTGCGCTCCTCCAACCCCGGCGGCGCCGACGTCGCCTTCGCCTACGATCTCTCCGGGCTCCTGGTGGCCGTCGACGACGACCGCTGCGGCCAGACCCTCTACGATCACGACGCCTCGGGCGCCCTGCAAGGCTACCGCTGGCAAGGCGGCTCGATCGCGATCGAGCGCGACGCCCGGGACCGCGTCACCCGATGGACCGCCCGCGACCCCCAGGACGACATCCTGAAGCAATGGCTCTACACCTACAGCCCCTCAGGCCGCCGCCTCTCGGAGCAGGACGCCCGAGGACTCACCCGCACCACCTACGACGCCCTGGGCCGCCTGACCTCGGAGACAGGCCCGCTGCACGCCCACACCTACCGCTACGACGCCGTCGGCAACCGAACAGGGCTCGACGATCAACAAAACCTCGCCTTTGACCTCAACGATCGCCCGCTCGACGCCCTCTACGACAACCAGGGGCAGCTGCTCGACGACGGCGTCCGCCAGCTCCGCTGGGACGCCCAGGGCCGGCTCGCCCAACGCCTCGATGTCCCCGTCACACTCCTTCGCGACGGCGACGGCCGCCTCGTCGGACGCCGCGAGGGCGACACCCAGACCTCCTACCTCGTCGCCTCCAACACGCCGACGGGATATTCACAGATCGTCGAAGAGCTGCGCGATGACCAGCTCCAGGTCGTCTATTGCCTCGGACACGCCGCGCTCGGTCTGGCTCGCCCCGGCGAGCCCTCGCCCTCGCGCTTCATCCTCGACGCCTCCGAGAGCGTGCGCGCCGTCCTCGATCAAGACGGGGCCATCACCGACACGCTCGATTACGACGCCTTCGGAAACCTCATCCAGCGCACGGGGCAGACGGAGCTCGCGCACCAATTCCGAGGCCAGCGATTCGAACCCGCCCTCGGCCTCTACGACCTGCGCGCCCGCGTCTACGATCCCGCGCGCGGCCGCTTCCTGAGCCCCGATCCCCACGGGGGCTTTCCGCAGCGCCCCGTCACGCGCCACCCCTACCTCTATGCGGAGAACGACCCTGTCAACCGCCTCGATCCCAGCGGCCTCTTCTCGCTCACCGAGGTCGGGCTGACCCTGAGCATCGGGGCCGACATCCAGACGGTGTGGCACAAGAAGCAGATCTCGGCGGCCTTCGACATCGCCCGGGTCCTCTACTGCGACGTCCAGCCCGCCGCCCTCCTGCGCAAGGTGGCCCTCCAGGGCGTCTTCGCCGGGGAAGGCGACTGGGCCTACGAGCTGGCCGATCTGGGCACCGAGCTGATGGCCCAGCGCCTCCAGAGCATCAACCAGGTCATCAACGGCATCTACACCGGAATCCTCGACGACCTCACGAAGGTGGGGGTCAAGGTCCAGCTCTTCGGCGTCGGGTTCTCCTTCAACCCCGCCGCGCTGTCGCGAGGGGCCTCTGCGAGCATGGGCCGGGTGACCCAGGGCGACATCACGACGCTCATCGAGGGCTGGAGGCTGGTGCTGGCCCAAGCCTCCAACCCCACCAGCGACTGTCAAGCCGTCCAGAGCTTCAAGTACATCGCCGACTTCGTGCTCGACAAGAGCTTGAACACCGGATCACTTCGGGTCCCCATCAACTGATACGGAACCACGCTCAAGCCACTTACATTTTAGGCCACCAGGAAGCCCAAGATGAAAGTGCTTCAAACGTGGTTCTGTATGACGCCAGCCCATGACGGGGCCAGGGTGGCCGCCCTGCGCGCGCCACCCTCAGCGGGGCTTGACGGCGAAGCCGTAATTCTCACCGAAGTTGGAGTCGTAGGCCTCGCACCGACCGCCGCCCGAGATGCTGGTGTTGTAGAACCAGATCTCGACCCGCTCGGTCCCCTCGGGGATGTCGAAGATCGCCGGGACGCTGTAGGCGCTGTTGATCGAGGTCCCCATGCGGGAGTGGAAGCGCCTGACGCTGGCCTCTTCGACCACACCGGAGGGCTCGAAGGCGACCAGCGCGGCGATCTCCCAGCCCGGGTGGCCGTTGTGCGTGCCGCGGCACGTCTGAAGGCGAGCCAGATCGTAGACGATCGAGAAGCGCTCGCCCTCGACCAGCTCGGCGTCCTGCTCGATGCTCCAGTCGGCCCGGAAGGTCAGGACGCTGCCTTGCGTCTCGGGGACGAAGGGGGTGTCCACCTCGGAGCACAAGGCCGAGTCCCCAGGGACGCGCCACTGGTTGTTCTTGTCGAGCACGTAGTTGTCGAACTCGCCCGGCAGGCGGTTGTGGTCGAAGATCCGCCCGCCGTCGGTGAAGGCCAGGAAGGGGATGAGGTCGATCCGCAGCCGATCGATGCCGCTCATGCCAGGGTTGGGCGTGTGCTCGTGGATGCGAAACGCGAAGCGCTGGAAGCCATCCCGGGCGCCCCCGACGGGCGCCATGCCCTTCTGCCACCACCGAGAGCCAACGTCCATGCTGCTGCGGAAGACCACGCCGGGCACCGCGCCCGCCTTGAGCGCGTCCACGGCGACGTCCACGGACCCCGACCAGACCTGATTGCCGCCCTCCAGCTCAAAGCCGCCCCGCCCGTCCGAGCGCCTCGACACCTCCCGCAGCACCACCCGGCACCCCCGATCGGCGCCGTCCAGCCCGTCGGCCTTGCCCGCGCCCGGCGCGCCGGCCGGTTGAGCCACCAGGGCCGCCTCAAGCGCCACCTCACCGCCGCCCTCCTCCACGCACCCCACACACGCCATCAGCGCCCCGATCCACACCACCCCGCCCCAGACGCGCACCTTCATCGCTCACCTCCCCATTCAAGATCATCCTCGTCAGACGCAGCGCCCCTGAGCATCCTCCATGCCAAGGTCGTCAGGGCCATGAACAGGGGATCGAAGCTCGCCTGCGGCCAGCCAGCCGGCCGATCCTTGTGGCCTGGAGGGCACAACCGGCGACAGGACCAGCCACGCCTTGTGGCCTGGAGGGCACAACCCTCGGTATCAAAAATCAACTCTTTCACATATTAACGATTTCGCAAGAGGGCACGAAGGGATCGGCGAGTCGTCTTCGTTGGCGATCAGCCGCAGTTGGCGCCCTCGTCGATCTGGCCGTCGCAGTCGTTGTCGATCCTGTCGCAGATCTCCTCGGCGCTCGGGTTGCGGGCCGGGTCGCGGTCGTCGCAGTCGCCGCCGCAGGTGGTGTGGCCGTCGCCGTCCCGATCAAAGCCCTCGTCGCTCAGGCCGTCGCAGTCGTTGTCCAGCCCGTCGCACACCTCGGGGGAGGGCTGGCACCCGTCGCCGGGGCAGCCCTCGTCGACGAGGCCGTCGCAGTCGTTGTCCTGCCGATCCAGGCAGACCTCGGGCTCCGGTCGGCAGCGGCAGTTCTCGTCCACCTCGCCGTCGCAGTCGCTGTCGATCCCGTCGCAGTCGTCCGGCTCGAAGTTGGGCTCGCAGTCGTAGCAGCCCTCGTCGCTCAAACCATCGCAATCGTTGTCGATCCCGTCGCACACCTCGTCCTCGGGGGCGCACTCGCGGCAGCCCTCGTCGACGAGGCCGTCGCAGTCGTCGTCGACGCCGTTGCACAGCTCCGGAGCGGGGACGCAGGCGGGGCAGCCCTCGTCGATCTGGTCGTCGCAGTCGTTGTCGAGGCCGTCGCAGACCTCCTCGGAGCAGTCGACGCAGGTGACCTCGTCGACGGCGCCGTCGCAGTCGTCGTCGACGCCGTTGTCGCAGACCTCGGGGGCGCCCGCGCAGTCGCGGCAGCCTTCGTCGATGAGGCCGTCGCAGTCGTTGTCGACGCCGTCGCAGACCTCCTCGGAGCAGCCGTCGCAGGCCTGCTCGTCGATCAGGCCGTCGCAGTCGTTGTCGATCCCGTCCTCGCAGACCTCCTCGGAGCAGTCCTCGCAGGCCTGCTCGTCGATCTGGCCGTCGCAGTCGTCGTCGATGTCGTTGCCGCAGACCTCAGGCGAGGCGGCGCAGTCGGGGCAGCCCTCATCGATCTGGTCGTCGCAGTCGTTGTCGAGGCCGTCGCAGATCTCGTCGGCGGGGTCGCAGTCGCGGCACTCCTCGTCGACGAGGCCGTCGCAGTCTTCGTCGAGGCCGTTGCACAGCTCCGGGGCGGGGACGCAGGCGGGGCAGCCCTCGTCGGTGGAGCCGTCGCAGTCGTTGTCGAGGCCGTCGCAGATCTCGTCGCCGCAGCCGAGGCAGTCGATCTCGTCGACGAGGCCGTCGCAGTCGTTGTCCTGGTCGTCGGCGCAGACCTCCTCGCCGCAGGGGAGGCAGTCCTCGTCGACGACGCCGTCGCAGTCGTTGTCGAAGCCGTCGCAGAGCTCCACGTCGGAGGGGCAGACGTCGTCGGGGTCGTGGACCCAGAAGGCGCGGTGGTTCGAGGCGTCGATGTCCTGGAAGGGGGCCCAGAAGGCCGAGAAGACGGCCTGCTGGGGGTCGTCGCCCGCGAGGGCGTCGGGGTCGATCCCGGCGATCCAGATCTGGTCCTCGCGGTCGGAGGCGGCCCGGAGGCCGCCGTAGGCCCGGAGGCTGGAGAAGGCCACCCAGAAGATGCCGGGGTGGGTCGAGGGCGCCCAGGTGGGCATGTTGTTGCCGGTGTTCAGGACGCCGTCCTGGTGGTTGACGCGGTGGTTGAGGCGGTCGGAGGACAGCGGCGCCAGGCTCATGTCGACGGGGAGGATCTCCAGGCGGGCGTTGACGCTGTCCTTGCTCTTGCCCTGCATGTGGGAAAAGGCCAGGAGGCGAGAGTCGGGGCTGAAGACGGGGAAGGCGTAGGTGTCGTTGATGTTGTCGGCCGAAGCCACCACGACCATCGGCGCGCCCCACACGCCGGCCTCGTAGGGGATCAGCGCGATCGAGGTGCCCTGGACCTCCTTGTTGCGGACCCGCTCGGCGCCCATGGCCACCGCGACCATGTCCCCGGAGGGGGACCAGTCGGGCATCGCGGCCAGCATCCCCTGGGGCAAGGGGACGCGCCCGGCGTTCGGCCCCACCGTGGCGCCGGTGTCGGAGTCGAGCAGGGTCAGGATCCCGTCGTTGGCGAAGAGCAGCAGCTCGGCGTCGGGCGAGAAGGTCGCGAAGCCGACCTCGTACCTGCCGGCCTCGATGGTCACCGAGCCGTCCTCGACCAGGAGCGCCTGGAGGTTCTCGCCGCCGTAGCCGAGCGCCATCCGGCGGCCGTCCCGGCTGACGGTGTGGCAGGCCGCGCACTGGCCATTGCCGGCCTCGGGGTAGAAGCGCTCAGGAGCGGGGTCCTCGACCCCGGCGCGCATGATCGCCTCGTCGCTCGTGGACCAGTAGTAGAGGTTGCCCAGGACCCTCGAAGCGCTGAAGCCGATGGCCGAGGCCCCCGCGGTGTGGCGCACCTCGGGGTCGCGGGCGTCCAGC
The DNA here is from genome assembly GCA_005804885.1 of Pseudomonadota bacterium. Classification (GTDB taxonomy): domain Bacteria; phylum Myxococcota_A; class Bradymonadia; order Bradymonadales; genus SYOX01. The sequence goes on along the minus strand of SYOX01000372.1, from coordinate 2,783 downwards.
GCGCTGACCTCCCACTGGAGCCAGCTCCCCGCGTTGGTGTCGGCCAGCCAGCCCCAGGACTCCTCGTCGAACTCGAAGGAGGTCCCCGTCGTCAGGACCGACACGTCCACGCCGGGGCCGAAGAGGCGCAGCCGGAAGGCGCCGTTGTCCCGGCCCGCCTGCCATTGGAAGCGGATCCTGTGGACGTTCCTGGGCAGGAGCGTCTCGTGGCTCGGGTAGATCCGCAGCGGCGAGCGGGCCGGGTCGTCGCGCAGGTCAGCGGCCTCGTCGAAGGCGTCGATGAGCCCCTCGTCGACCGGCGCGGCCTCGTCGATGAGGCGCGCCTCCAGCGCGATCTCGACCTGCGCGGCGGCCTCGAAGCCGGCCAGCCTCGCGCGGACCTCGAAGCTCCCGCCCGCTCGGTTCGTCGTCGTCATCAGGCCGCCGGCCTCGATCGTCGCCGCGGCCTCCAGGGTCGTCAACCACTGCGCCTGCGCGCTCACGTCAATGACCGCGTCCTGGCTGGTCCTGGCCAACGCCGTAAACTGCCGTGTTTGCTGAAGATCTCCAGGCGCGACGCGCAGGCTGACCGGGTCGGGCGTCACGCTCAGCGCCACGATCTCGACCCCCGGGATGGCCTGACAGGCGTCGCCGACCGAGTCTCTGTCGGCGTCGATCTGATTGAGGTTGGCCACGAGGGGGCAGTTGTCGCAGGCGTCGCCGACGCTGTCGCCGTCACGGTCTGCTTGAGCCGGGTTGCGGTCGTCCGGGCAGTTGTCCCGGCCGTCGGTCACGCCGTCGCCGTCGCTGTCGGCGTCGGGATCGCGCGGCCCCGGGCAGGCGTCGCCGAGGCCGTCGCCGTTGGTGTCGGCCTGATCGAAGTTGGCGATCGTCGGGCAGTTGTCGCACGCGTCGCCGACGCCGTCGCCGTCCCGGTCTGCCTGGTTCGGGTTGCCCGCGCCGGGGCAGTTGTCCCGGCCGTCGGCCACGCCGTCGCCGTCGCGATCGGCGGGGCCTTGGGCCTCGCAGGCGTCGCCGAGGCCGTCGCCGTTGGTGTCGGCCTGATCGAAGTTGGCGATCGTCGGGCAGCTGTCGCAGGCGTCGCCGACCGAGTCTCTGTCGGCGTCGGCCTGATCCGGGTTGCGGTCGTCCAGGCAGTTGTCCTGGCCGTCGGCCACGCCGTCGCCGTCGCTGTCGGCGTCGGGATCGCGCGGCCCCGGGCAGGCGTCGCCGAGGCCGTCGTTGTTGGCGTCGAGCTGGTCGGCGTTGGCCACGCGGGGGCAGTTGTCGCAGGCGTCGCCGAGGCCGTCGCCGTCCGCGTCGGCCTGATCCGGGTTGCCCGCGCCGGGGCAGTTGTCCCGGCCGTCGGCGACGGCGTCGCCGTCACCGTCGGCGTCGCCCTGGCAGGCGTCGCCGAGGCCGTCCTCGTCGGTGTCGCGCTGATCGAAGTTGGCGACCGAGGGGCAGTTGTCGCAGTCGTCGCCGGTCCCGTCGCGGTCGCGATCGGCCTGCTCATCGTTGGGCAGATCGGGGCAGTTGTCCAGGCCGTCGACCACGCCGTCCCGGTCGTCGTCCGCCGACATGCTCCGCTCATCCTCCGTCGCCGTGTCGCCGCGCGGAGATTCGACGTCCTCACCGCCCACGTCGCGCTCGCTCGCCCCGACGGCCCCGCCGACGGGGGCCTCCGAGCACGCCGAGAGGCACAGCCACGCGCACGACATGACCACAACGATCTTTGACAGGGCGGATAGCTTCATGGGGTCTCGAAGGGTCGGGGGTCACCAGGACAACGCGAGTGCAACGCCGCTCTGGATTGTGACAGCCCGGCGGGTGACTTTCAATGCGCCATCGATCAACCTGGGATCGGCGAAGGGATGAGGGAGGCGACCTGATGTGAGCCGTGGGGGACCGTGATGCTGCGGCTTGGGACGAGAGGCAGATGAGCCAGAAAGATGTTGAGATCAAGGAGGTTGGGGTTGGTGCGCTGGCGGCCTACGCGACGATCCCGATGACGATCGAGGTCCGTTCGGTCTTGTGCTTCGGGGGTGAGGGGGGGTCGCAGGCGCAGGAGAGGCCGGTGGCGCCCTATGTGAAGGATTACGACGCTCAGGGGGGGCCGGAGGGCTGGCCGACGCGCTTTGACGTCTCGACGTGGGGCTTCTGGCTGGCGCGGGAGGGGGGCGTGGCGGTGGGGGCGGCGGCGGTGGCGTACAACACGGGCGGGGTGCACTTGCTGGAGGGGGGGCCGGACGTGGGGGTGCTCTGGGATCTGCGCGTCAGGCCCGAGGCGCGGGGGCGCGGGGTGGGTCGGGCGCTGATGGAGGCGGCGGCCGGGTGGCTGCGGGAGCGGGGGTGCGCGAGGATGATGATCGAGACGCAGGACGTCAACGTGGGGGCGTGCGCCTTCTATCGGGCTTGCGGGTGCGCGCTGCGGAGGGTGGACCCGATGGCCTACGCCGAGGAGCCGGAGGTGGCCCACGAGGTGATGGTGATGTGGGCGCTGGAGTTGGGGTGATCGCCAGGGCAATCACAAAGTCGACTTCGATGGTGGGCGCGGCAACTCCCCCCTCCTGTCCTCCCCCTCGCTGCACTCCCCCTCCTGTCCTCCCCCTCGCTACGCAAGGGGGAGGGACGCTCGCGGTTCGGGCACGGCGGATCGGGGAACTCCACCCCCTGTCCCCCTCCTCGCTGCGCAAGGCTGTCTCTTAGTCACATCTCCTCCGGGACCCGGCGCAGAGCCCTCTGAGCCCTTTTGACAGGCCCACGGGTCGATGAAGGATGGCGGCCAACACGGGATCGAGTTT
>SYOX01000371.1 GCA_005804885.1 Pseudomonadota bacterium | reverse complement strand
GGTCACGGCGGCGGCGGGGCCGGCGGCCACTCCATAGGCGCGCTCTGCGTCGGGACGGCGCTGGCTCTGAGCGGCGTGGAGGTGGGGCCGGGCGAGGGCGGCGTCGGTGGCGGCGGGCCGGGGGCGCCGGGGCAGGCGGGCGCCAGCGCCGAGAGCCTCGGCTGCATGGACCCCTGAACATGTGATCAGGCGGTTGCGACCTCGATCCGACGGGATGGGTGGAGTGTGGGGCTGGAGTGCGGGGTCATCGGACGCGGATGGCGATCTTGCCTCGGGCGCGGCCGGACTCGGAGAAGGCGTGGGCCTCGGCGATCTGGTCGAGGGTGAACTCGCGGTCCACGACGGCCTTGATCACCCCCTGCTCGATCAGGCCAGTGATCGCGCCGAGGGCCTCGCCGTCAGGCTTGCGAACGACGCTCAGGACCTTGACGCCGCGCCGCAGGCGAGCAGAGATCGAGAAGGTGAGCAGCCTCAGGCCGACGGCGGCGATGCCCAGGACGGGCCCGTAGCGGCCGACGAGGGTGGGCATGTCGCTGTTGATGGAGACCAGGCGCCCGCCCTTGACCAGGGCGTTGAGGGCCATGGCCTTGGAATCGCCGCCCATGGCCTCCAGCACGACGTCCTGGGGTTCGAGGGCCTGATCAAAGCGGGCCTGGGTATAATCGACGATCACGTCGGCGCCCAGATCGCGCAAGAGGGCCTCGTTGCGGGGGCTGCAGGAGGTCGCGACGGTCGCGCCGAGGTGGCGCGCGAGCTGGATGGCGAAGGTGCCGACGCCGCCGGAGCCGGCCTCGATGAAGACGCGCTCGCCCTTCTGGACCTTGGCGCCCCGGACGAGGCAGTCCCAGGCGGTCAGGCCGACGAGGGGGATGGTGGCGGCCTCGACGTGGGTCATGTTGGCGGGCTTGAGGGCGAGCTCGGCCTCGTCGACGGCGGCGAACTCGGCGTAGGAGCCAGCGGCGCGGTGGTTGGGGGAGCTGTAGACGGCGTCGCCGGGGGAGAAGCGCGTGACCTGCGCGCCGACCTCGACGACGACGCCGGAGAGGTCCATGCCGATGATGGCCGGCATGACCTTGCGGTTGACGAAGCGCTGGTAGCCCTTGCGGATCTTCCAGTCCACGGGGTTGATGGAGGTGGCGTGGACCTCGACGAGCGCCTGGCGCGGGCCGCAGGCCGGGCGCTCGACCTCTTCAACGCGGAAGACCTCGGGGCCTCCGTAGCCGTGGATTCGGGCAGCCTTCATGGGTCTCCTCAGGGGTCGTGGGTCAGCGCCAACCTGCGCGGGCCGATCCAGGCGAGGCCGGCGGCGACGGGCGCGCCTCGGCGGGCAGGCGGTCAGGCCAGCTTACACCTCCGGGGGCGCGGCGGGAAGCATGTGGCGCTGCAGGAAGTCGTGCTGGAGCGACCAGCATCGGTGGGCGGACGGCCGCCAGGGCATGGCGTGGAAGCCGTGGATCTCGTCCGGGTAGATGTGCAGGTCGCAGGGGACCCCGCGCCGGTCCAGCGCCGCCTTGAGCCGGCGGCTGTCGTGGAGCAGGAAGTCGCGCGTGCCGACGAAGGTGAAGAAGGGCGGCAGGGGGCGATCAGGGGCGCGGCCTTCCAGGACCAGCAGCGGGTCAGCGAAGGGGGTCGATCCTTGAGCAGCTGCGGGCATGTAGGCCCGCTCCATGGCGCCGAGCACGCGCCGCTGCCAGTCCGGCCGCTGCGGCCGTCGGCGCTGGAAGCGGGCGCTGTCGCTGACCTGGAGGACCGCGCAGGCCACGATCGCGGCCCGGATGCGGTGCTCGGCCTCGTAGACGGCGCTGGCCCAGGGCTGGGCCTCGAAGCGGTAGCTGGAGGCCACCGCCAGCCCCGCAGCCAGGTTGCCCCCCGCCGACTCTCCGGCCACCGCGATCCGGCTCGGATCGGCGCCGAAGCGGTGGCCGTGGCGCTGGACCCACAGCAGCGCCGCGCAGGCGTCGTGGAAGGCCGCCGGGTGCTTGTGGTGCGGCGCCAGCCGATAATTGATGTTGAAGACCACGTAGCCCCGCCGCGCGAAGGGCAGCGCCAGCGACCAGTGCGTGTCCTTCGAGCAGACCGCGAAGCCACCGCCGTGGATGTAGATCACCACGGGCGCCGGCCCCTCGAGCCCCTCACGCCGGAAGACGTCCATCCGGTGCGCCGACATCCCCGTCTCGCGGTAGGCCACGTCCCGGATGATCTCGATCCCCTCGCGCCGCCGCCTCCCCGTCGGCGCGTGCCACCCCGCCCGGCTGAGCCCGTGCAGGAAGGCGTCCACCGAGAGCCGCGTCGCCGCCTCCCTCACGCGATACTTGATCGCCAGATCCCCCTCGCCATGCCCGCCATGATCCCTCATGCCACCTCCGTCGCCTGCACATGAGCCTCACCCGACAAGCCCCGCTTGTCAAAGCGAAAAATTATTCACCCACTGTAATGCGCCCGCGCCATGATCCTTGTCGGAAGTGGCCGAAAGGAATAGGATTGGAGCGTCGGAGTGCCCTTGTGCTTAATCGGAGACGGATCGACCCGCCTGAAGCAATGAGCGAGGCCCAGAACAACCCCCTTCTTGCGAGGCGAGCCTGCTCCCTCCTGCTCGCGGCGCTCCTGGGCGGCCTCGGGGCGGGGTGCGGGGACGAGGGCGGCCTCGACCCTCCAGCCCAGCCCCCCGACGCCGGCTCCGACGCCGGCCCCGACGCCGACCCCGACGGAAATGGGGACGACGAGACGCCCGATTCTTCCAACATCCTGCCAGACCCCGACGAGCCCTTCGAGGTCGCGCCGCCCTTGATCGAGGACCGGCTGCTGGAGATCGGCTCGAGGGTCGAGCTGCTGCGCGAGATCGTGCCGCTGCCCGAGGGCCTCGACGGCGACTCGCCGCTCCTGACCCTCGGCGCCAGCCCCATCCACGGCCACGTCAGCGCCGGCGGCGCCATCTTCGGCGTCGGCCGCGACGGCCTCCTGCGCCCCCTGCTGGCCGGCTGGGACCCGACCGCGCCCCTCGGCACGGCGCTGGCCGCCGCGACCCTCGACGACGACGAGGGCCTGCTGATCTCCACCGACCTCGGCCTCCTCTACCGCAGCGAGGGCTTCCTGTGGCCCTCGCCCTTGTCCTCGATCGTCGACGGCCTCGTCCACGCCATGCTCGTCGAGCGCGTCTTTGACCCCGACGGCCGACTCGGCCTGTGGTGCGCCAGCGACAAGGGACTCTTCGTCATCCAGGGCCAGGAGGTCTTCCGCGTCGGCCCCGGCGGCGGCGTCGAACTCGACGCCGCGGTCGATCACATGACCCTGGGGCCGGATCTGGAGGATCCGCTCGGCCAGTCGATCTGGGTCACCTACGGCCAGCGCCTCTTCGCCCTGCGGCCCGAGGGGGCGACGGTGGCGGCCTTCGCCATCGACGTCGACTTCGGCGGGCCGCTGATCGCGCTGGGCGCCGATCGCGCCGGGGTCGTCTGGACCGCCACGCGCCAGCACCTCTTCTCCCGACGCCCAGGCCCCGTCCTCGGCGGCGCGCGCTGGGCCCGCTGGGCCCTGCCCGAGGGCCGCGAGGCCCTCGGCGTGACCGTCGCCGCCGACGGCGCCGTCTGGCTGCACACGACCCAGGGCCTCTACAGAACCCTGGACGGCCAGCAGTGGGAGGCCGCCCTCGTCGGCCCGGTCAGCGACGTGGTCGCCATCGCCCCCTCGAACCAGGGCGGCGCCTGGATCACGCGGGCCGGCAGCCTCTCGCACGCCTTCGAGACCCCCCCGGTGACGCTCGTCGGCCTCGAGGCCGGCCAGGCCCTCGACTCCATGCCAGATCTCCAGGTCTTCCCGACCCTCCCCGATCAGGTCGAGCAGCTCCGCGTCCAGGTCGACGACTGCCAGCCCGCCGCGATGGACCAGGAGCCCTACCTCGTCGGCGGCGGCGGCGCGCTCTGGTCCGACTGCCTCTCGCCGGGCGCCCACGCCCTTCGCATCGAGGTGGATTACCGCGAGCCGCTGCCCGACACGCGCCTCGATGTCCCCTTTGATTGGACGGCCAGGCCGGAGACGATCACCTGGGACGAGCACGTCGAGCCGATCTACGGGCGCTACTGCGCCCGTTCAAGCTGTCACGTGGGCGGCTTCAAGCCAGACACCTATGAGAGCTGGGTCGAGAAGATCGACAACATCATCACCCGCACGGCCATCGAGGCCGGACAGCCAGGGACGATGCCCCCCAACGGGGCCAGGCCCTCCGAGGCCGAGCTGCTGCTCTTGCGGTGGTGGCGGGAAGACGGTTTACTCAGATGAGCAGGGCGGTCGCCTCGGCGACCCAGGAGGGCGTGAGATGGAGAGACTGACCAGAAGAGCCGATGCCGCAGGCCGCAGATCCGGGCGCCGCGCCGCGCCAGGGCTGGCGCTGACCGCAGCCCTCTTGACGCTGGCGGCCCTCCAGGCCCCGCTGCCCTCGCGCGCCGAAGCCCAGGACGCCTCCGGGACCGCGATGGACATGGCCCGCGAGTCCTCGCTGGACAGGTACGCCACCCTCAAGCGCCTCTCGCTCGACCTGACGGGCGCGCCGCCGACCCTGGAGCAGTACGAGGCGCTCGACGGCCTGCCCGACGTGCCCGAGGAGGCCATCGACGCGATGCTCGCCTCGGAGGAGTTCCTGGAGGGGATGCGGACCTACCACCGCGATCTGCTCTGGGCAAACGTCAGCAATATTCAGTACATCCAGTTCCAATGGGATCTGACGCGGGTCGCGGTCGGGCCGCCCAACGACCGCCACACCGTCCACTACCTGCGCCGCAAGGGGGTCTACTACCGAGGCGGCCTCGGCGACGACGAGAACGACGCGATCCCCTGCCACAACCGCCCGGCGACCTTCGACGCCCAGGGGCGGATCGAGGTCGAGTGCGATCGGGAGACGGGCCGCTGCCTGGAGGGCTGGGTCTGGGTCGAGCCCTTCTGGGCGCCCGAGACCGAGATCAAGGTGTGCGCCTTTGACGCCCAGGAGGCCGAGCGCAGCGAGAGCGGCGGCGTCGGCTGCGGGACGATGGCGTCGCAGCGAGAGACGACCTGCGGCTGCGGGCCGAACATGCGCTACTGCGACTTCCGCGGTGACGGGATCGACGTCCAGCTTCAGGTGGGGCTCGCGCTCGGCGAGCAGATGATCAAGCTCATCGAGTGGGTCATCGAGGGCGACAAGCCCTACCACGAGATCCTCACCACCCGGATGAGCTTCATCAACGGCCCCCTGGTCCACTACTACAAGCACCAGATGGCGCTGGCCACCAACGTCAACCTCGATCCGGCGCCCGTCGACCCGGTCTTCCTGCCCGACCTGGCCTGGACCGACGACCAGACCTGGCTGCCCGTGCTTCAGGGTGAGGAGCACTCGGGGATCTTGACGTCCTACGCCTTCCTGCTGCGCTTCCAGACCAACCGGGGTCGCGTCAACCGCTTCTACAACGCCTTTCTGGACAGCCACTTCGACGCCGCCCAGGGCACCGACAGCCCCGACTGCAAGACCGACAGCGCCGACCTGACCAAGGTCTGCGGCTGCCAGAAGTGCCACAACGCCGTCGAGCCCTGGGCCGCCCACTGGGCGCGCTGGCGACAGCAGGGCGGCGGCTACCTGGCCGAGTCCGCCTTCCCCATCTACGACGAGGTGTGCGAGGACTGCGCCCGCTCCGGCATCGGCACCTGCCCGGCCTACTGCCGCAATGAGTACGTCGTCTCCATCGTCCCCGCCGATCGCGAGCCCTACCTCGGGGTGCTGCGCGGCTACGAGTTCCTCGGCGAGCAGCACCAGATCAACGCCACCTACGGCCCTCGCCTCTGGGTCGAGCGCTCCATTCAGGATGGCTCGCTGGCCAGCGCCACCGTCTCGAAGATGTGGCAGCACCTCATGCGCCGCCCCCTGACGGCCAGCAAGGCCGACACCGACGCGCGCCTGGATCTCACCCGGCGCTTCGTCCAGAGCGACTACAACATCAAAGCGCTGGTCAAGGCCATCGTCACCCACCCGGCCTACAGGAGGATCCGATGAGCGCGAGGCTCTGGACCATTGCACTGGCGCTCGGCGCGCTCGTCGCCTGCGCCTCGGAGGATCGCACCGAGGAGGCCCTTCTTCCTCAAGATCCTGAACAATCACCAACGCTTGCGCCGCTGGCCGGGCTTGCGCCGCCCTCGGACCACACCGCCCTGGAGGGCGAGCGGGCCTCGGCAGGGGACGTGGACCTGACCCCGACCCCGAATGCGACGAGCCGCAACCTGCGCCGCATGAGCGTCGCGCAGCTCCAGGCGGCCATCCGGGTCGCGACCGGCGGGCTGACCTGGCACGACGCCCAGGGCCGCGATCAGCTCGACAGGCTGGCCCCCACCCTCGGCGTGCCCAACTACATCGACACCACCAACGAGGACCTGGACGCCTCGCTGGTCTTCCAGAAGTTCCTCGGCGACGGCGTCCGCGCGGTCTGCGACGAGGCCATCCAGGACGACCTCGACATGCACCCCGACGACCGGATCATGATCCGCCACGTCGACCCGACGCTGACCTGGGAGGCGGCCGACGAGGCCGGGCGCCAGGCCATCGACCGGAACCTGCGGGCGATGAAGCTCCGCATCACCGGCCACAACGTCGACCTCGATGACCCTGAGGGCCTCTCGCGTCTGCGCTGGCTCTTCCGCTCCGCCTCGCACGCCACCGGCAGCCCCGCCAAGGGCTGGAGGGCGGTGTGCGTCGGCCTGATGAGCTCCCCGGAGTTCTACCTCTACTGACCCTCAGGACGACGCGGCCACCCCAGAGGCCGCGCAGGAGCTATGAGCCATGCGCTGGACACGACGCGACTTCCTGCAGGCGATGCTGATGACCTCCGGCGCCGCCGCCGTCGGCGGCCTCTCCATGGGTCACCTCGGGCACCTGCTGGCCGCCTCCCCGCTGCAACCGGGCGCCCCCGATCACCGCCGCCGCTTCATCTTCTGCTACTTCGACGGCGGCTGGGACGCGCTGCTGGGCGCCGATCCCCGCGACCCGGCGATCTTCACCGACGAGGCCCGCGGCCAGACCCTCATCCAGCCCGCCTACGGCCGCCTGCCGGCCGCCTGGTCCCGCGGCGGCACCGAGGGCAACGGCCTCCACTTTGACCCCACCCTCAACCTCGCCCTCGGCCCCGCCGCCGCCCCCGTCTGGCGCCACCGCCGCGAGCTGTGCGCGGTCCGCGGCGTCAACATGAACACCGTCACCCACGAGGTCGGCCGCAGGTACCTGCTCACCGGGCGCATGCCCAGCGGCCTGCTGGCCCGCGGCGCCTCGGTCCCCACCGAGATCGCCGCGCAGCTCCACGCCGAGGGCGCCCCCGAGCAGATGCCCTTCGTGCCCAACCTGGCCTACGCCGTCGAGTCCTACAACGACCGGCACCCCTCGGCCGCCTCCGGGCTGAAGATCTCCAGCGTCACCGACCTGCTCGACACTCTGCGACGCCCCGACCTGGGCTACTCCGAGGTCGAAGACCGCCTCATCGCCGATTACCTCCACCGCCCCGATGACTTCGGCCTGACCCTCGATCGCATGCCCGACGCCCTGCGCCGCGCCCGCGCCAGCGAGATCCAGGCCGAGGCCGTACTGGCCGCTCGCCTCGACCAGCGCCTGACCTTCCCCCAGGGCCTCAACCTCAACTCCCCCCAGGCCATCGGGATGCTCGCCGTCCAGGCCATCACCGAGCAGATCAGCACCTGCGTCTCGCTGCGCGTCACCGGCGGCCTCGACACCCACTTCGACGACTGGGCCGTCAATCAGCCCGCCATCCAGCAGTCCGGCTTCGAGGTCGTCGACCTCATCATCCAGTCCCTCAAGGACAGCCCCTACCCCGACGGCTCCGGCAAGAGCTGGCTCGACCACACCACCGTCGTGGCCTTCAGCGAGTTCTCCCGCACCCCCCTGCTCAACTCCCGCGACGGCCGCGACCACCACCCCGTCGGCACCGTCCTGCTCTGGGGCGCCGGCGTCCCCCACGGCAAGGTCGTCGGCGCCTCCTCCGACCAGGGCATGCTCGCGCAGGCCGTCAACCTCCGCACCGGCCTCGTCGATCCGCTCGGCCAGGAGATCCGCCCCGAGGACATCCTCGGCTCGATCATGGCCAACGCCGGCCTCGACGGCTCCGTCCTCGGCCGCGACGTCCGCTACATCCCCGCCCTCGCCACCTGACGGAAAGCTCGCCCAGGACAAGCCCATGCGCCCTCTCCCCGCGCCCCGATCTGCCGCCGACGACCCCCTCACCGTCGCGATCGCCGCGATCCTCAGGGCCGCCGCGCTGCTCCCGCTGCTCGCGCTGCTGGCCTGCGCCGAGGACCTGCGCTCGCCCGCCGTCGATCCCATCGACGACCCCGACGCCGCCGATGAGCCCGACGGCAACGCGACCGACGACGCCGGTGAGCCCGACGCCGCCGATCAGCCCGACGCCCTCGATGATCAAGACGCCGCCGATGAGCCCGACGCCGCCGATCAGCCCGACGTCGCCGATGAGCCCGACGCCCTCGAAGGCCAGCCCGAACCCGAGCCCCCCGAGCCCGAGCCTGCGCCGCCGGAGCCCGAGGCCCCGATCTACGACTGCGACTCCTTCGCCTTGAGCGAGGTCGAGCACTTCAGCCTCCCGCTGCGGACCGTCCGCATCGAGGCCAACGGGGGCAGCGGCCTCTACACCTTCGCCCTGGCCGACAACCCCGACGGCGCCAGCGTCAACCCCGACACCGGCATCTTCCTGGCCGGCGCCGCCGAAGACCGCGACTACGCCGTGGAGGTCATCGACACCGGCTGCGCCTTGAGCCTGACCGCCAGCGTCCGCGTGGTCCGCCGCGCCACCGTCGCCCCCTCGCAGCCCACCATCCCCACCGGGCAGCTGCTGTGCTTCAGCGTCGAGGGCGGCAGCGGCCCGCAGGACGGCGCAGACTCCCCCTTCCTGTGGGAGATCGTCCGCGGCAATGAGGGCGACTCGGCCTCGATCAGCGACGACGGCTGCTACCTGTCCGGCCGCCGCGCGGGCGTCGACATCCTCCAGATCACCGACACCCGCACCGGGCAGATCCTCCAGGTGGCCGTCATCGTCACGGACGGCCCCGTCGAGATCAGCGCCACCTTGCCGGCCCTGGCCATCCCCGTCGGAGAGTCCTTCTCCTTTGGCGTCTCGGGCGGTACAGGCGCGTTCTTGTTCGAGATTCTGGCCCCCAACGGCACCGGCAGCGCCCTGGACGTCGACCCCGACGAGCAGGGGGCCGCCTTCGTGGCGGGGCCGCGCGCCGGCAAGGGGCAGATCGCGGTGCGGGACGCCTTCCTGGCCGACGTGGTCACCCTGATCCCCTTCGAGGTCATGGCGTCGAGCTTCCACCCGGCCACCGCTTACGGCGCCCACACCGACGACTCCGACCTGGCCGGGGTCGGCGACGTCAACGGCGACGGATTTCCCGACGCCGTCCTGGCGCTGCGCAACGGCGGGATCAACGGCCAGTTCTCCGGCTCGGCCTTCCTCTACCTCGGCGGCCAGCCCACCGCCCAGGGCCTCGGCCTCGGCGCCGAGCCCGCCCAGATCCTCGTCGGCAACCAGCGCTTCAACAGCCTCGGCCGCTCCATCGCCTCGGGCGACTTCGACAACGACGGCTGCCGCGACGTCGCCATCGGCGTCTACGGCGAGCGCCTCGGCCTGACCAACGTCGGCGAGGTGCGCGTCTTCAAGGGCTGCCACGATGGCCCCGACGCCGCGCAGATCGACTTCAACGGCCGCCTGCTCGACAACCCCCTGCCCCCCCGACAGACCGTCCCCATGAACCTCTGGCGGCGCCTGCCCGGCCAGAGCAACAACGACTTCTTCGGCTGGGCCATGGCCGCCGGGGACTTCGACAACGACGGCCTCGACGACCTGGCCGTCTCCGCCTACAGGGCCGAGGCCACCGCCAGGGTCAACCCCCAGACCGGGACCCCCTTCACCGACATCGGCCGCGTCTACATCTACCTCAACCGACAGGGCGCCGGCCTGCCCGAGCAGCCCGACCTCTTCATCGATGGTGTCGCTATCGGCGAGGATGGACGCGTGTTTACTGAGAATACCTTCAACTTCGGAGCCCGGATCGCCGCCGCCGACGTCAACGGCGACGGCTGCGACGACCTCCTCGTCGGCGCGGAGTTCGCCCAGGCCAACCACGGCTTCGCCTCCCTCTACACCTCGATCCAGGACGGCGGCCGGCCCGGCGGCTGCGTCCTGTCCACGAGCCCCGCGCTCACCGTCTGGCCGGCGACCGAGGAGCGCAGGCGCGCCAGCCGCATGGGCAATGAGGTCGGCTTCGGGGACTTCAACGGCGACTGCGTCCCCGATCTGGTCGTCGCCCAGTTCACCGCCGCCGAGCTGGCTGGCGGCAACACCGCGGCGGGCGCGCTCAACGTCTTCTTCGGCGACCCCTCCTGGAGCCCGCTGACGCCCATCGCCCTCCTCAAGACCGGCGCCGACCTCGTCATCGAGGGCGAAGCCAACGATCAGCTTGGCTCCTCCTTCGGCGTCGGCGACGTCGACGGCGACGGGATCGACGACATCATCGTGGGCGTGCGCCTCGGCGAGCAGCCCAGCACCGTCGCCGACGTCGGCGAGGTGCGCGTCTACAAGGGCCTCGTGAGCCCGGAGGGGTGCGGCGGGGTGGAGCAGGGGCCCTTCCTCTCTGCGCCCACCCTCGTCGTCAACGAGCCGGCCGGGAACGGCGACTTCTTCGGCCAGCGCGTCGCGGTCCTGGGCGACGTCGACGACGACGGCGTCGGCGACTGGGCTGTCCTGGCCTCCCGGGGGGCGCTCAACCCCGACGACGTCGACGACCACCTCGGGCGCCTCTACTGGCAGTCTGGCGCGGAGCCCGCCCCCTCCTTCGACACGCTCCAGACCGTCGAGCACGTCGTCAACCAGAACGACGATCAATACGGCGCCCGCGTCGCCGCCGTCGGCGACCTCAACGCCGACGGCTTCAACGACTTCGCCGCCGCCGCCCCGCTCTACGACATGACCCGCGATCTGGGCACCTACGTCCAGCCCAACGGCAGCGCCGGGGCCGTCTTCCTCTACCTCGGCGGGCCAGAAGGGGTCGGCGCCGAGCCGGACGCGATCTTCGCGCGCCACGCGCTGCATTCGGGCAGCGATCAGTTCGGCTTCACTCTGGTCGGCGCCGGGGACTACGACGGCGACGGCTTCGGCGACATCGCCATCGCGGCGCCCTTCGAGGACAACGCCGGCCCCTGCGCGGCCTGCCGAGCGGGCGGGCCCTTCCTGAGCGACACCGGCGCGATCTTCGTCTACCGCGGCGGCCCGGCCTTCGACAGGGGCCAGCGCGATCCGAGCGGCCTCATCGAGCTCAACGCGCCCGACTTCACCCTCTGCGGACCCCAGATCGCCAGCGTCCAGGCCGGCCGAGAGCTCGCCGGGGGCTTCGACATCGACGACGACGGCTTTGACGACCTGATCTTCTCCAACTGGAACTACAACGGCCAGCGCGGCATCGCGTGGTCGGGGCGCGGGCGCGCCTTCCCCGGACAGGCGGCGGTGATCTGCGTGGCCGAGGCCGACCTTGTGGGGGAGGGCAGCAATGTCTCGGATCTGGTCGGGCACGGGGTCGCGGGCGCAGACCTCAACGGCGACGGCTGCGACGATCTGATCGCCTCGGGCTACAACAGCGACGATCCCGCCGCCGCCAACTCCGGGGTGCTGCGCGTCCGGCTCGGCCGAGGCGGCGTCGGGTGCCCCGTCGACCCCGTCATCATCGACATCTACGGCGAGCGGGCGGGCGACAACATCGGCTTCCGGGTCGCGGCCATCGGCGACATGAACGGCGACGGCGTCGGCGATCTGGCCGTCTCCTCCTCCGGCTTCGGGACCACCAACGAGGGCGTCGTCTTGATCCTCGGCGGCGCGGAGCTCCAAGGCGATCTGGCCGGCCTCACCTCCAACGCCACGATGTCGCTGGACCCGGCCCACGTCATCGGCCGGATCATCGATCCCGAGGGCGTGGCCAACACCAACTTCGGCTACGCCCTGGAGTCCATCGGCGACGTCAACGGCGACGGCCTGCCAGACCTGCTCGTAGGCTCGCGGCTGTCGAGCCTCTCGGGCACGCTCCGCAGCGGGGCGGCCTACCTCTACCTCGGCAGTCGGGAGCCCGACGCCCTCTCGCGCCCTGACCTCGTCATCGCCGGCCAGCGGCTCTTCTCCGACAGCAACTTCGCCAACTCCGTCGCCGGAGGGGCGCTGCGCGCCGATCGATCAGGGGGCGCAGCCGTCCTGCTCATCGGCGCCCCCTTCGCCGAGCGCGACGGCGCGGCCTTCGGCGAGGTCGGCGCCGTGTTCATCGCCAACCCCGACCTTGATTGATGGCCGCCATGGCGTGTAACACGATGAAATCATTAAATATTGGTGCCATGTTTCGCGATCCGGGTCAGCCCGCCGGGGTCGGGCGCTTCGCCCTCGTGGCCCGGGCGTCGGCGACGCTCGCCGCCCTGGCGGCGCTCTGCGCCCTGGCGGCCTGCGGAGATCCCCCCGCCGAGACCCCGCCTCCCTCGGCGCCGGACGCGGGGCCAGCCGACCCCGACTCGGGCGATCCCGACTCGGGCGATCCCGACTTGGGCGATCCTGACTCGGGCGATCCCGATCAGCAGCCCGAGGCGCAGCCCGAGGGTCAGGACGCTGGCCCCGTCGAAGACGTCCCCCCGGACGCCGATCCAGAGGATGAGGAGCCGGAGATCGACGACGGCTGCGACACCTTCGAACTGGAGGTCGAGCGCATGGCGGTGCTGCCGCTGACCTCGGTGGAGATCGCGGCGCGCGGCGGCAGCGGCCAGCGCCAGTGGGACTGGGTCCAGAACCGCAGCGGCGGCATCCTCGATTCGGACAGCGGCTTCTACCTCTCGGGTCAGGTCTTCGACGTCGCCGACGAGATCAACGTCACCGACGTGGCCTGCGAGCGCACGCTCAAGGTCACCATCTCGGTCTTCAGGCCCTTCACGCTGACGCCCGCCGAGGCGGAGGTCACCCCCGGCACCATCGTCTGCTTTCGCGTCGACGGCGGCAGCGGCGACCCGCGCGCCGAGCCATCTCCCTTCACCTGGGACATGCTCCAGGCCGGATCGGGCGATCAGGCCGAGGTGGACGCGCGCGGCTGCTACACGGCCGGCGTGCTGCCCGGCGAGGACGTCGTCAGGGCGGTGGATCAGGCGACGGGGCAGCGGGTCAGGGCGGAGGTGAGGGTCGTGGCGCAGGCCAGGCCCATCGTCCTGAGCACCAGCGCGCTGGTGCTGCCCGCCGGGGAGTCCTTTCCGATGCGCCTGGAGGGAGGATCGGGCCACTTCCGCGTCGGGATCGTCGATCCAGACGGGATCGGCGCCACGGTCGAGGAGGGCTCGGGGCCGCGCGAGCGCCTCGTGCGCGCCGGGGCGCGCAGCGGCGTGGTGACCTTGCGGGTGGTCGACGAGCTGCTCGACGGCTTCATCGCCGACGCCGCCGTCACGGTGATCGCCCGCGGCGACTACCTCCACAACCGCTACGGCCAGCACAGCGACGACAACAAGATCATCGACGCGGGCGACGTCAACGGCGACGGCCACCCCGACGTGCTCGTGGGCGTCCGCGCCAGCGGCCTCAACGGCCAGAACGCCGGCGCGGCCTTCCTCTACCTCGGCGGCCAGGACACGCCCCAGGGACCGGGCCTCGGCGTCCAGCCCGCCCAGACCTTCATCGGCGCGCTGCGCTCGGCCTTCATGGGCCGCGGCCTCGCCGCAGGCGACTTCGACCGCGACGGCTGCCAGGACATCGCCATCGGCGTCTTCGGCGCGTACACCCCCGCCTTCAGCCAGGGCGAGGTCCAGATCCACGCCGGATGCGCCCAGTCCAGCCCCGAGCGCGAGCCCTGGTACGAAAGGCTCACGGACAACCTCGGCGAAGCGCCCGAGGCAGCCCCCACGCGCCCGCTCAAGCGCCTCGCCGGGCGCGCCGGCGGCGACCGCTTCGGCTTCGAACTGGCCACCGGCGACTTCGACGGCGACGGCAACGACGACCTCGCCGTCGCCGCCCCCATGGCCGAGTCCCCCGCCTTCATCGACCCTCAGACCGGCGCGCCGATGGTCAACATCGGCCAGATCCTCGTCTTCCTCAACCGCGCCGAGCGCGGCCTCGACGACGCGCCCTTCCTCATCATCGACGGCGCGACGCTCGCCCAGGACCTGACCCCGCAGGCCAGCCCCAACAGCGAATTCGGCTACGCCATGACCTCCGCCGACCTCAACGGCGACGGCTGCGACGACCTCCTCGTCGGAACCCCGCGCGCAGACGCCTCCCACGGCTTCGCCAACCTCTACGTCTCGACCGCCAGCGCGAACCACCCCTCCGGCTGCGTCCTTGACCCTCGGCCCGCCCTCGCCCTCGCCCCATCGCCCCAAGACAGAGTCCGCGCTGGCTTGCTGGGCTGGGACACGACCGTCGGCGACTTCAACGGCGACTGCGTCCCCGATCTGGTCGTCTCTCAGAGCACCGGCGCCGTCGCAGGCGGCTCCAACACCGCCGCCGGCTCCGTCAACGTCTTCTTCGGCGACCCCGACTGGCACCCCGACCGAGCCGCGCGCCTTGAGCGCCTGGACGCCGACCTCGTCCTCTACGGCGAGAACTCCGACAACTTCGGATGGGACGTCTCCGCCGGGGACATCGACGGCGACGGGATCGACGACCTGATCTCAGGCGCCCGCGTCGCAGAGCACGAGGGCACCGTCGCCGACGTCGGCGAGGTCCGCCTCTTCCGCGGACTGATCTCGCCCCAGGGCTGCCTCGGCGATCAAGGCGCCGAGGCCCACCTGTCCCAGGCCCGGATCATGCCCAACGAGGTCTACCGCAATGGCGACTTCTTCGGCGCCACCCTCGCCCTCGTCGGCGACCTGGACGGCGACCAGCGCCGCGATCTCCTCGTCCACGCCCCCCGCGGCCCCGCCCGCGACATCACGGACACCCGCGAGCACCTCGGGAGGCTCTACTGGTGGCCCAGCGCCTCGCCCGACTTCTCCTTCGCCGAGCTTCGCCCCCTCGACGCCCCCGTCGCCGAAAACGACGAGCTCATCGGCTCGTCCGTCGACGCCGCCGGCGACCTCAACGCCGACGGCTTCCTCGACTTCATCGTCGGCGCACCCGACTGGGATCGCGACGAGCCACAGCAATGGGGCGCGCTGATGCACCAGAACGCTGGCGCCGCCTTCATCCACTTCGGCGGCCCCGACGGCCTGCGCGCCACCCCCGATCTGCTCCTGGCCGACCACACCAACCACAACGGCTCCGACTTCTTCGGCTTCGGCGTCTCCAACGCCGGCGACTTCAACGGCGACGGCATCGACGACGTGGCCGTCGGCGCCCCCTTCGAAGACCTCGGCGGCCTTTGCACCCCCTGTCGGATCAACAACGCGAACGTCAACGACGTCGGCGCGGTCTTCGTCTACTTCGGCGGCGCCGACTTCGGCGCCCGACACCTCGGCCCCCTCTCCGAGATCCCCCGCATGGGCGAGCCCGACGCCATCGTCTGCGGCCCCTCCGTCGTCAACGCCCGCGCCGCCCGGACCATCGAGGGCGGCTTCGACCTCAACGGCGACGGCTTCGGCGACCTCATGATGGCCGACTGGAACTGGAACGGGAACCGGGGGCGCCTCTATTACGCGCTGGGCGTGCCCTCGGCGGGCAGCATCGCGCGCGTCTGCGTCAACCACGACGTCAACCTGCTCGGAGAGGGCGTCGTCGGCTCGGACTTCCTGGGGCTCTCCCAGGCCGTCGGCGATCTCAACGACGACGGCTGCGACGACATGCTCTCGGGCGCCTACAACCACGACGTCCCTGGCCGAGACAACGTCGGCGCGGTCTTCGCGTGGCTGGGCTGGGGGGGGCCCGGCTGCCCCGTGTCGCCCGTCAAGATCACGCTGCTGGGCGAGCTGGCCAACGACAACCTGGGCTACAGCCTCGCGATGGCCGACGTGGACGGCGACGGCATCAAGGATCTCGCGGTCGGCTCGACCGGCGTCGGCCCGACCAACCTCGCCGCCGTGATGGTCTACAGCGGCCAGCGCCTGCGCGACGCGCTCTCGGGCCTGCGCTCCGACACGACCCTCGACCTCAACACCTCGCTCCTGCTCGGCGCGCTCCTGGACCCCACCGGCAACGTCAACCAGAACTTCGGCGTGGCGATGAACTCCCTCGGGGACATCGATCAAGACGGCTTCGAGGATCTCATCGTCGGCGCACAGCTCTCTCGCCCGGGCGTCGATCTGCCCACCGGCGCCGCCTTCGTCTTCCTCGGCAGCGACGACCTCGACCTGCTCTCCCAGGCCGACGTGATCATCGCCGGCGAGCGCAACTTCCCCGACGGCCGCTTCGGCGCCGCCGTCGCGGGCGGCGAGATCGGCCTCGACAGCCCCGGCCTGCCAGGCCTCTTCATCGGCGCCCCCTTCAGCGAGCAGCCCGGCCCCGAGCGCGGCGAGATGGGCGCCACCTGGCTCGGCCTCATCAGGCTCCAACCCTGAGCGCCCTTAAGTGGCTTATATCATTGAGTAATTTTTTGGTGGCGAGGTTGTCGGTCGCGGCGCGACCTGAGATGAGGTGAGGAGCTACCGTCGATCTCTGTCGCGGATCTGACCGCCGGCGCAGCCCTTGTAGACGCCCTCGCGCCATACGGTGGCGCCGGGGGCCGTGCCGCTGCACTGATCCTCGGTGTCGGGGACGCCGTCGCCGTCGGTGTCGTACTCGGGCTCGGGGTTGACCCGCTGCCCGCCGGAGCAGCCGCGCCATTGCCCCTCTTGCCAGGCCGAGGCCCCGCGCGGCGTCTCCCTGCACCTGTCCTGGGTGTTGGGGACGCCGTCGCCGTCGCGATCGGGCGCGGGCTCAGGCTGCGGATCGGGTTGGGGGTCTGGTTGGGGGTCCGGCTCCTGCTCCGGTTCGGGCTGAGGGTCTGGCTGGGCGTCGGGTTGGGGTTCGGGCTCGGGCTGAGGGTCTGGTTGAGGATCGGGCTCAGGGGGGGCGGTGAGGGCCAGGTCGAGGATATAGGGGCCGATGCCGGTGGCGCTGTAGTGGCGGACCTGGACGAAGTGCTCGCCGGGCGTCAGGGTTGCGGCGATGCGGCAGTTTCGGCCTCCTCCGCCGTCGTCGTCCTTCTTGATGAGCGCGTTGGCGCGATCGCGAAGCTCGCACAGCGTGTCGATCTCGCCTTGGCTCTGGATGACGGCCTCGCCGCCTCGGGGGGCCTCGAAGCGGAAGACGTCGACGTCGTTGGCCAGGGCGATGTTCCCTGGCGTGGATGAGGGCGTCGCCACGAGGGTGGCGGTCGCGGGGGAGTCGCCGTGGTCGTCGCCGGGCGGGAGGGGATTGGGATCGGGGTTGACGCTGGAGGCCCCGTAGATGCTCTGGATGCCGTCGACGTCATCCTGGGTCAGGCGGCGCCGCGAGCCGCCGTAGAGGGCGTGCATGACGGCGCCCTGGACGCTGGAGTGTCGCAGGCCCAGCGCGTGCCCCAGCTCATGGAGGGCGACGGTCTGCAGGTCGATGGGGTTGCTGCCCGAGGATCGCTGCGTGAGGGTCCAGGTCTCGTCGTCGTCGAAGTGGACTCGGCCGTCCTGCGGAAAGTAGGCGTGGGCCAGAGTCTGGCCTGGGCCGTCGAAGGGGCTGTTGTCGCCGTGCTCCTGGATGCCAAAGCGCACCTCCAGGTTGGCGCCCTGGCAGTCGTCGACGCGCCGCAGGGTCAAGGGGGTGACGCGGGACCACTCGGCGGCGGCGGCCTCCAGCGCCCCGATGATCTGCGCCCGGCTCAGGTCCGGCGTCGTGTCCTTCAAGCACCACGTCAGGTCGTTGCGGGTCCAGCGCCGTCCTGAGGCGTCGAACTTGAGCGTGCCATCGGGCAGGTCGTCGAAGCGCACCTGAACCACCGGCGGATCCGGGGCCTCGTCCGGGGTGAAGCGGGCCAGATCCTCGTCGAAGTCCTCGTCTTCCGAGCAGGACAGCACAGGGAGCAAGGCGACGAGGAGCATCGAGAGCCAGAAGGATCGAGGGCGCAGAGAGCAAGACAGGGTCATCGTGGGCCTTGATCGCGGGCTGGAGTTCAGCGTGAGGCTCTCGCCAGCAGGGACAAGGGAGCAGCGCGCGTGCCAAGGTCGCGAGATATCGATGGATCGCCGCCACGGGCTCGACAGGCCGCAGGCGCGCGGGACTTCACGCCCACGGCGTCCAACCCCAGATGGCCGGCAGGTCGTGACAAGGTGGCGCGCCTGGGCGTCGCCGCCTTGCCACATGAGGTCTCCGCGCCACGCCCGCGGGATCGAAGTCTCAAGTCTTGACGACAGGCCTTGCTTTATGTTGTAAAATTACATATATATCAAACAGCACTCTGCCGTGTGGACATCCTGACCGACCTCTCCTGGCCCTCCACTCAAGGTGTCACCTTGGTCAACCAGAACATCGATGAATACATGATCAATTATCTACTCGATCGCGACGAGGAGACGCCCGGGGGCGCCAATGAACCCCCACATGGCCCGCAGGGGCACTTGACCGACGTCGCCAACCCGGTCTCGGAGGGTCAACTCCGCGCCCGCTATCAGGACGGCCAGCGCTGGTTTCATCGCCTCTCGATGGAGGGGGTGAAGTTGGAAGGGATCAACCTCTCGGAGTCGTCCATGGAGAGCAGCGACTTCACGGGCGCGAACCTCAAGCGGTCGAACTTCCGCAAGGCGCTCCTGAACTGCGTGGACTTCAGCGGCGCGGACCTGCGCCACGCCAACCTGTGCGGCGCTGACCTGCGCTGCGCCAACCTGTGCGGCGCTGACCTGCGCGGCGCCAACCTCAGCGGCGCCAAGATCGACGGGGCCTCCTTCAAGCAGGCCCGCTACGACGCCAGGACCCGATGGTCCAAGGGCTTTGATCCCGAGGACGCCCACGCCATCCTCCTGTCTGTCCTGATCGATCAACCCCTGCTCGGCAAGGCCGCGAACCTCCCTCCGCGCCAGCGACCGTGAATGCGACCTCAAGTACCCCCGCGCTCCTGCTCCCAGGATCTTCGTGACTCCACCCTGCTGCTCGAACAACCCGACCCCGCCGAACTCCAGGCAGACTCCTCCTTCAGCTCGCTCAACGTCGACTTTGACCTTCACGTCCAGCCCAGGGCCCCTCGCGCCAGAAACCCCGACGGCTTGTTCGACGCTGACCTTGACGCCTTCCTCGCTCCGGACGCTCTCGACCCCTGATCCCGGCCCTGCGCCCCCCCTCGATCACCTTTCCGCAAGCCCGTCTCCGCGCCCTCTCGATCCACGCCACACTTTTCAGGGTTGACATCAACCATCGACGATCTACTCTCCCCCCGTTCCGTCGCGATGGGTCACGCCCTCGCCATTCCCCCAACACCCCACCAAGGAGGTCGACATGAACACAAACGCCATTGTCCAAAACCTCTCCGGGGTCTCTGGGCGCGCCTGACGGTCCTCTCTCTCCTTCCGGCTTCAGCCTGAGACTCCAGACACCTCTTGCGCGGTCACCCCGCACATCAGCCGCGCGGCGCCTTGCGCACCGCGCCTGTGAGTCCGCGTCACCCGACCGTGACGCCCTGAAGGAGAAAGCGTTGAACGCTTTACATCAACTCGGTTGGACCGGGTTTTTTCAGTCCCAGTACGATCTTCTGAAGAACACTGACCTCCTGCCGGCCCGCGTCGCGGCCGATCACCGAGGCACCCTCGAGCTGCTGACGGCCTCCGGCCCCCTCAGCGCAACCCTCTCCGGTCGGCTCAGGCACGAGAGCCTGGACGAGGACCTGCCCGTCGTGGGCGACTGGGTGCTCGTCAAGACCGACGGCGCCGGCTCCGGCGTCGTCGTCGGGCGCCTCGACAGGCGCTCGCGCCTCATCAGGCAGGCCGCCGGCGGAAAGCTCCAGGCCCAGATCCTCGGCGCCAACCTCGACGTCGTCTTCGTCGTCACCTCCCTCAACCGGGAGCTGTCCCTCTCACGGATCGAGCGCTACCTTGTCTCGATCCACGAGTCCGGCGCCACCCCCGTCCTGATCTTGAGCAAGGCCGATCTGGTCGACGACCCGGACCGGGTCAGCCAGCGCGTCCTTCGGGCCGCCGCAGGCGCGCCCGTCGAGATCGTCAGCGCCCTCCAGGGCCGCGGGATCGAGGAGCTCGACCGCTACCTCGGCCCCGGCGTGACGGCGGCCTTCGTCGGCTCCTCGGGCGTGGGCAAGTCCACCCTGATCAACAGCCTCCTGGGCCGCCAGCGCCAGCTCGTCAAGGCCATCCGATCTGACGACGACGAGGGCCGACACACCACCACCCACCGGCAGCTCATCCTCCTGCCCGACGACCGCGGCCTCCTGATGGACACCCCAGGCATCCGGGAGCTCCAGCTCTGGGGCGGCGCCGAACTGGACACCGCCTTCGAGGACATCGAAAACCTCGGCAGGGACTGCAGATACCGCGACTGCGCCCACCAGGACGAACCCGGGTGCGCCGTGCGCGAGGCCATCGAGGCCGGAGCGCTGGCCGAGGCCCGCCTGAGCAACTACGACAAGCTCGGCCGCGAGCTGGCCTGGCAGGAGCGACGGCAGGACAAGGCCGCAGAGCGCCGCCGCAACAAGAACTTCGGCCGCCAGATCAAGGCCGTCGTCAAGCAGCGGCGCGAAAAGTGGTGAGCGTCGCACGGTGGGGCGAAACCCTCACCCCATCGTGCTGACGCTTACCGTCTCGATCACGTACAGCACACGCTCCTCCCCCGGCTTTCGAAAGGGGTAGGCCTCCACACCCATGTACTTCCTGGCCATCGCGTCGATGTGCGCGTCGGCGCCTTCCGTCGTCACCTCGACCACACGACCCCGGATCATCAGGCACCGATAGGGGTTGTCCGGATCGGTGATCGAGAGCGCGACGTTGGGATCGCGCCGCATGTTGCGGTCCTTGAGCCGGCCCGCAGCCGAGTTCACCAGCAGATTGTCGCCCTGCATGTCGATCCAGACCGGGCTGGCCTGCGGCGAGCCGTCCTCCATGATCGTGCTCAGGTGCGCGAAGGACTTCCCGGACAGGATGTCTCGGTAGGACTCGGGGATGGTCTTCAATGCTTCTTCCTTGTTGCTGTGGGCCGCGCGGCCCTCCTGGGTCAATTCTTGACGATCAACTTGTAGCCGCACGCCTCCCAGAAGTCGGCCTCCATGTGACGCCGCTCGTCGGGCGGCAAGGGGCGGTCGATCCTCAGCGTGACGCTCTCGTCCTCCTGGCGAAAGCCCGGCTCCTTGATCGACCGCCAGCCCTCCGGCACGAGCGCCTTGGCCAGCTCCTTGATCCGATGTTGATCCGCCTGGGGGCGCACCTGCAGCGGCCAGCCCGTGACCCCCTCCAGCGCGTCGAGCCGCTCCCTGTAGCGCTCCCCGATCACGGGGCTGATGAAGGCCACCTCGACGTGATCGCCCTTGAGGCTCACCTTGAACGGCGCGTGCGCCTGCCCCTCGAAGCCCTCGCGGATGATCTCATAGGTCTTGTTGATCTCCAACCTCGGCCGCTGCGCCGATCCCACTCCTCCGACCTCCGCGACCGGGGCGGCGCTCAACCCTGGCCCCCCGACAAGCTCGACGTCGAGGGTGAAGGCCGTGCGGGCCTTGAAGGCCGCCTTGACCTCCGCCAGCGCGGACTCGTCGACGCCATCCCCCTCGACCTTCACCGCCACCCGGCCCGCCTCGACGTGCAGCGCGGGGCTGCCCTTGATCGCCCAGGACGTCGGCAGCGCCTCGCGCGCCGCCTCCACCAGCGCCCCCTGGTGCGGCGTATCTCGGACGACGAAGGACCAGCCCGTCTCCTCGGCCAGCGCCTCCATCCGCTCCCGGTGGAGCTCCCTGGCGATGGCGGGGAAGGGGAAGAAGAGCACGATCACATGGTTGACTCGCCTGACCTTGCGCTTGTAGACGCCCGTCTCGGGCGGAAAGACCTCCGCGACCCGCTCCAGCAGGCGCGTCACCTCCACCTGCACCTTCTTGCGCTGCGCCTTGCGAGACTCGCCGCTCAGGTGAAGCCCGCCCCCCCCACCGTCAAGCACCCGCACCCGATAGATGAAGGGCCTCTTCTTGTCCCGCTTGAAGGGCGATCCCTTCTGACCCAGCGCCGCCCCCATCGCGTCGATCATCCCCTCATCCAGCGTCGCCTCCGCGCCGCCCAGCCCCCACAAGATCTCCTGGAGCGTATACTCCTGGTTCGCGCCGTCGCGCAGGAGCAGCGCGCTGGCCACCTCCGGAAGCGCCTCGACCGACACGGCCGCGTCAACGACCGCCGCCGACCTTCGCGCCAGCGTCCGACCCGCCGCACCCTCGATCTCGATCGTGTCCCCGGCCTTCGGTCGGATCACCGCGCCGGCCCTGGCCGACTCGATGGCCTCCTCCAGGGCCTTGCGCGCCCCGCTGTCGCCGTGCACCAGCGCCACCTTGCGCGGCTTGAGCGCCGCGAGCACCTCGACGAGCTCCCGCGTGTCCGCGTGCGCGCTCAACCCATAGGTCCCCACCCGGCACTTGAGCGTCACCTCGCCGTCGCCCAGCTTCAGCGTCCCTCCGCCGGCCGCCGCCACCTCCTGAAGCTTGCGCCCAGGTGACTCCTCGTCTTGATATCCGGTGATCGCAATCAGGCTGCGCGGATCGTCGGCCAGCCCTCGGGCGTAGAGCTGGCTCGGCCCCCCCGTCAACATCCCCGACGAGGCCACGATGATCGCCGGCCTGACCGACGTCACCTTGTTCCGATCGCCGGGGTCCCACACCGGCAGCGTCGGCGCGCCCTCGTAGAAGAAGGGGTTGCCCACCCGCTCGACGCGCTTGCGCAGCCACGGCGTCAGGATGCTGGCCTGCGACGAGTACACCTTGCAGATCTGCCGCACCAGCCCGTCGACGTAGATCGGCACCCCCCTGGGCAGACGACCCTCCTCGATGGCCCTGGACAGGATCAGGATCACCTCCTGCGCCCTCCCCACCGCGAAGGCCGGGAAGAGCACCGCGCCTCCCTGGCCGATCACCTCCGCGACCTGCTCGATGATCCGCGCCTCCTCGCTCGCCCGCCCCGCGTGCGCTCGCCCCCCGTAGGTCGACTCGATCACCACCAGATCCGGCCTGAGCCGCTCGGGCACGATCATGCCCGGGATCGCGATCTGGTCGGTCACCGAGACGTCGCCCGTCATGTAGATCGTCCCGTCCTCCCCCTCCAGGATCACCGAGGCCGCGCCCAGGATGTGCCCCGCCGGCAGGAACTGCATCCTGACCGAACCCTCGAAGAGCTCGACCGTGTGCCCGAAGGGCACGCAGCGGGCCGCCTGGATGACCCGCTCGACGGCCTCGGGCGGGTAGATCGGCGCGATCCCAAGCTCCTTCTGCTGCAACTCCATGATCTTGAGCGCGTCGGCCAGCATGATCGCGCTGATCTGGAGCGTCGCCGGGGTCATGTAGATCGGCGCCGTCCTCGACGCGCCGTAGAAGGCCGGCATCCCGCCGACGTGATCGAGGTGGGCGTGGGTCAAGATGACCGCCTCGATCTCCCCGAGATCATTCAACATCTTCAGATCCGGGAGCGACCCTTCGCCCGGCGCTGACATTCGAATGCCGCAATCCACCAGGATCCGCCGCCCCGAGATCTCCACCACCGTGCACGAGGCGCCGACCTCGTCGGCCCCCCCAAGAAAGGTCACCTTCATCTGCGCTCCTCCGAGGTGGCTCGCCCGCAAGGCCCGCCGCCTCTCCTGTCCATCACCAGACGCCCCGGCCCCTTGAGCCGCCGCCTGCGGCGCGGCGCATCGCGTGCCGCCTCGGCCCGACGCCATCTGAACTGTCCCCTCATGGGCGGCGGGCCCGGCAGAGCGGATCGCCGATCACGATCTGCTGCCAGCTGAGCATCCTGAGGCCCTTGTAGGCCGCCTCGATCCAGGGATCGCCGTCGACGAGGTAGCGCTTGAAGATGTGGCGCTCGTCCCCGACCCCGACGCTGAAGGGCTCCCAGGCATTGCCGATGGCCACGGTGCCGCCGGCGCGCAAGAAGTCCGCGATCTGCCCCTGTCCGCGCCGAAGCCCGACGTCGGCCTCCAGGGCCGCGCCGTCGAGCGCCGTCCCGTTGAAGCTCTCGTAGCTGATGAAGGCGGCGCCGGGCAACCACCCCAGGCCCAGGTCGTCGAGGATGTAGCGCGGGCCGGAGGGCCACGCGCCGCTGACGTGGTTGACGCCCCATCCCGCGTAGGCGATGACCCGCTCGGCGGCGCCCTCGGGGAAGACCACGGCCGGGTTCGCCGCGAAGAGGCGCTCGGGGCCGGCGTCGGCGAAGACCTTGATCCCTGACCGGAGCAAGACCTCCTCGGCGCTCTCCTGAGCGTCGCCCTCGACCTCCGGGAAGACGGGGTCGACCATCGTGTCCAGGCCGCGCCGCTCGGGGCTGCTGTCGAGGATCACCCAGCCCTCGGCGCTGGCGTCGGCCCTGAGCGCGCGGTCGAGGATGGCCCGCGCGTCCTCGAAGGTGTACCCGTCGAGGCGGCCGACGAGGTAGTCGATGTTGAAGAGCCGGCCTTGCCGGGAGCTGGCCGTGAAGCGCTGGTGGGCGAAGCCTCGATCCTCGGCCAGGTAGAGCCCGCCGCCCGAAAAGTCCTGATAGCGCGGGCCGTTCCACAGCCAGCCCTCCAGGGGATAGTCCCCGTCGGAGGTCAGCAGGCACAGCTCGCTGTCGACCGACGAGAAGGTCGAGCTGGTCTCGAACTCGCGCTCGCCCCGGATCTGGTGCGGCACGCCCTTGATCAGCAGGATGGTGCGCACCTGGCGGCGCAGCCCCATCGCGTCGAGCCTCTCCAGGATCGGCGCGCGGATCAGCGCCCGGTAGGTGTCGCGGTCCACCGCCGGCCCCTCGGGCAGCTCCAGCCCGAGCAGGAGGCCGTCGTCGACGGCGACGGCGCGCCCTGTTCGCGGCGAGGCGTAGGCCAGGGCGAGCGCCTCGCTCTGGGGCAGGGCGGCGTTGTAGACGATCAGGATGTCGCGGGCGGGCTCCTCGACCCTCAGGGGCGCCTCAAGCACCCCTCGCGCCCCTGCGCTGTTGGTCATCGAGACGGTCACCAGCACCTCGCCGGCCGCCGCGAAGGTGTGCTCGATCTCGGCGGCGACGTCCTCGACGACCACCAACGCGCTCCCGTCTCCGAAGTCGACGGACGCGGCGACGATCTCGCCCTCACCGGCCTCGGAGCCCGCCAGCGAGAAGACCGACGGCACCTCGGCGGCCACGATGGAGCGCGCCTCGAAGGCGGGGCGCGGGGCCGGCGGGCAGGGCGGCGGCCGATCCGAGCCCTCGCAGAGCGGCGCGTCGGCGTCCCCGCCCTCCACCTCCGCGTCCCCGCCTTCCGCTCCCGCGTCCTCGCCCTCCACCCCCGCGTCCATCGGCGCCGCCTCGGGCTCGGCGGGCGCCGCGGGCTCGCCAGGGGGCTCGCCGCAAGCCCCGACGAGCCCGATCAGCGCCGCCAGCGACGCAAGCGACGCCCACCTCTTTATGTCCTCGCGGGGTGATGTTGGCCTTTGTTCTCGTGTAAACATTTGTTTAAACAGGTTTTTCTTGTCACGGCGAGGGGGCGGCGGCCTCAGGTCAGCCCGACGATCTGGCCGTCGACCAGATCGATCTCCTCGGCCTGCGGCCGCCTGGACAGGCCGGGCATGCGCACGATGTCGCCGGTCAGGACGACCAGGAAGCCCGCGCCGGCGTTGATCTGGATGTTGCGCACCGTGATCTTGAAGTTCTCCGGGCGGCCCAGGCGAGCCGGATCGTCCGAGAGCGACTTCTGGGTCTTGGCGACGCAGACGGGGAGCCCCGACAGCCCCAGCTTGTCGATCGTCTCCAGATCCTTGAGCGCGGCGCTGGTGTAGATGACCGATTTTGCGCCGTAGATCTGGGTGGCGATGCGCCGGATCTTGTCCCGCACGCCCATCTCCCAGGTGTAGAGCGGCGTAAAGGGCGACGATCGCTGCTCCGCGTGCGCGATCACGAGCCGCGCGAGGTCCATCGCCCCCTCGCCGCCTCGCTCGAAGTGCCGCGAGACGGCCAGCGGGACCCCAAGCTCATTGCAGCGCTGCTTGACGACGGCGATCTCGTCGTCCTGGTCGCCCTCGAAGCGGTTGAGCGCGACGATGGGCCGCTCGCCGAAGACGCCGATGCTGTCGAGGTGGCGCTCCAGGTTGGGCAGGCCCCGGCGGACGGCCTCGGGATCGGGGGCCGAGAGCTCCTTGAGCGGCACGCCGCCGTGCATCTTGAGCGCGCGCACCGTGGCCACGCAGACGACCGCCGCCGTGTCCAGCCCCGCGCTCTGGCACTTGATGTCGAAGAACTTCTCGCCGCCGAGGTCAAAGCCGAAGCCGGCCTCGGTCACGCACCAGTCGGCCAGGTGAAGCGCGCAGCGCGTAGCCAGGACGCTGTTGCAGCCGTGGGCGATGTTGGCAAAGGGGCCGCCGTGCACGAAGGCCGGCACCCCCTCGCAGCTCTGGACCAGGTTGGGCATCATCGCGTCGCGCAGCAGCGCCAGCACCGCCCCCGTCGCCCCAAGCTGCCCGATCGTGACCGGCGCCCCGCCGACCGTCAGCGCCACGATCGCCCGATCGACCCTCGCCCTCATGTCCTCGACGCCCTCGGCCAGACACAGCATCGCCATCACCTCCGAGGTCGCCGTGATGTCAAAGCCGCTCTCGCGCGGGACGCCCTGCATCGGGCCGCCGAGCCCGATGACGATCTGCCGCAGCGCCCGATCGTTCATGTCCATGACCCGACGCCACAGCACCCGCCGGGGATCGATCTCCAGCGTGTTGTCGAAGTGCAGGTGGTTGTCGAGCATCGCCGCGACCAGGTTGTGGGCCGAGGTCACCGCGTGCAGGTCGCCGGTGAAGTGCAGGATGATGTCCTCCGAGGGCACCAGGTGGCTGCGACCGCCGCCCGTCCCGCCGCCCTTGATGCCCATGCAAGGCCCCATCGAGGGCTCCCGCAGCGCAAGGCAGACCGAGCGCCCCAGCCTCGCGAGCGCCTGCCCCAGACCGATCGTCGTCGTCGTCTTGCCCTCTCCGGCTGGCGTCGGCGTCATGGCCGAGACCAGGACCAGGCGAGCGGCGCCCTCGCGCAGCCTCGGCCCCTTCAGGATCGCCGGATCGACCTTGGCCTTGCCTCGGCCGTAGAGGTGCAGGTGCACGCTCGGGATCCCGAGCGAGGCGGCCAGCGCAGGGATGGGGACGGGGAGCCTGGCGTTGGGCATGTCGGGAACTCCGGTCAGGGTGGACCCGGAGTGTGCGTCAGCGCCGCGCGGGATTCAAGACCCTCGCGCAGGAGGCCGCCGTGGGGCGGCCTGCGCGGCTGCGCGGCTGTCCGCCTGAGACTACATGGGGTCTTACCGCCTTGAATCCGTGGCCCGTGGGGTGGCTGTATGGTTTGGGCCATTGATCAGATCCAGGGCAACCCCCTGTAACCTCAGGGGGGCAGCCGCGCAGCCAAGACCCGAGATACCCCTTATCTAGGGCCCGACAAGTTACATGTCAACAGTAAAAATTTATCGTGAGTGTAATTTGGGCGTGGATCGGGCCTTCGGCAGTCGGTCTGGGCTGCCCGATCAGCTGGGATCGGCGACGAAGAGGTACTGGTGGACAAGCCTTGTGATCTGATCGACGAGGTCGTCGTTGAGGAGCATGTCCTGGCGTTGGAGGACGGCGGCGTGGGTGGTGGCCTCGACGGTGGTGACGACGAGGAAGGCGGCCATGTCGAGATCCTGGGGGATGATCCGCTCTCGGTGGGCCTCCAGGTAATGGCGGACGATCTGGTGGGCCTTGTGGCCGACGTCGTGGATCCGCTC
This sequence comes from Pseudomonadota bacterium, assembly GCA_005804885.1. Taxonomy (GTDB): domain Bacteria; phylum Myxococcota_A; class Bradymonadia; order Bradymonadales; genus SYOX01. The sequence continues at coordinate 21,174 of SYOX01000371.1, read as the reverse complement.
AAAGAAGGTCGCCTGGGGGAGGTGCTCGACGAGGACCTTGTGCAGGGCCGGGTCGACGGCGTGGGCGTCGCACATGGCCTTGATCAGCGCGCGGGTGGCCTGCCTGGGCGGGGCGTCGCGCAGGTCGACGATCATGCCTGAGAGGAGCTTCATCATCTCGTCGGTGTGGCGCCGCGAGAGCGCCACCACCAGCGACTCCTTGTTGGGGAAGTACTGGTAGAGCGTGCCGATGCTCACCCCGGCGGCGGCGGCGATGCGGTTGGTCGTCGCCTTGTCGTAGCCCTCCTTGACCAGAACCTGAGCCGTCGCCTTCAGGATGACGTCGACGGTCTCCTGGGCGCGCTGCTGGACGGGCTTGCGGCGGGGATCGACGGGGCGTCTTGCGGCCATCTTCGGGCTCCTTGACAAACACGAGTTGAAGAACTGAGCAAAGGCTCATATTTTCAAGGGCAGGATATGAGCGATTGCTCAACTTTTCAAGCCAGAAGCCCTGGGAGGCCGCCATGCTCGTGCCCGCCGCGATTCAGCCCGCTCGCCCCTTGCCTCAGCACGACGAGAGCTCCTACCGCTCCTTCCTCGCGCTCAAGCGCAATCCGCTCTCCTGGTTGATGTCGCTGTCGATGCGCTACCCCATCGTGGAGGTCAGGCTCGGGCGGCGCAGGCTGGTGGTGGTCCACCAGCCCGAGCACGTCCAGCACATCCTGATCAAGAATGCCCGCAACTACACCAAGCAGACCCGCGGCTATCAGATGATCCGCAAGGTGCTGGGCAATGGGCTGGTCACGAGCGAGGGCGACTTCTGGATGCGGCAGCGCCGGATCGCGCAGCCGGCCTTCCACCGCAAGCGCCTCGCGATGCTCGGCGAGGGGATGGTCAAGGCGACCCAGGAGATGGGGGAGGGGTGGGGGGAGGCGGTGGCCAGGCGGGAGGTCGTCGAGGTCAACGAGGCGATGATGGGGTTGACGCTGCGGATCGTCGGCGAGGCGCTGCTGGGCGTCGACGTGACGGGGGCCTCGTCGCAGGTCGGCGACGCGGTCGAGGAGGTGCTTGAGTTTGTCGCGGTGCAGACGCGCTCGCTGCCCTTGACCGACGCTCTGCCCACGCCGTCCAAGATGCGCTTTCGGCGCTCCAAGGCGGTGCTCGATCAGGTCGTCCAGGGGATCATCGACGAGCGGCGGGCCGACGACAGGGATCGGGGCGATCTCTTGAGCATGTTCATGGCCGTCCAGGATGAGGAGACAGGCGAGCGGATGACCGACGGGCAACTCCACGACGAGGTCATGACGATGTTCCTGGCCGGGCACGAGACCACGGCGATGACGCTGACCTGGACCTTGATGCTGCTGTCGCAGCACCCCGCCGAGCGCCGCCGCGTGGTGGCGGAGCTGGCCGAGGTGCTCGAAGGCCGAGCGCCGACCATCGACGACCTGGGCCAGCTGCCATTCCTTGAGCGGGTGATCAAGGAGTCGATGCGGCTCTACCCGCCCGTCCCCATGGTCGCGCGCACCGTCGTGGACGAAGACGAGATCGACGGGTGGCGGCTGAACAAGGACCATTACGTCGTCATCAACACCTGGGCGACCCACCGCAGCCCCGAGTATTGGGACAACCCCGAGGGCTTTGATCCCGATCGCTTCCTGCCCGAGCGCTTCGACGCGGTGCCGAAGCTGGCCTACTCGCCCTTCAGCGCCGGCCAGCGCAAGTGCATCGGCGATAACTTCGCCATGATGGAGGCGAGGCTGGTCCTGGCGACGCTGCTCCAGCAGGTCGAGCTGGATCTGGCCGTCGGCCAGACCATCGTGCCCGAGGCCCACGTGACCCTCAGGCCCGCCACCGGGCTCAAGATGCGGCTCGGGCCGGCCCCGCGCTTCGGGCGCTGACGCTCGGCGCCAGCCTGTCGACCTTTCAGGGCGCCGTCGGGCTGCGCCACGCCCCGACGCCCGCTCCTCGCCCTGGCTCAAGTTTCGTCGCCGACTGGCCGATAAGACCAGGGTGGACCTCGAAGACAAGGGCTGACCCATGATCACTCGCATCTCCAGCGGCAGGATCACCGAGGAGCGCGTCCAGCGCCTTCAAGACATCGACCCCGATCCCGATCTCGAGCACCACTCCGAGGGCGGGGAGGGTCAGGGGCCGCCCTGCGGGGGCGATGGGACCGACAGGGTGATCATCAGCGACGAGGCCCGCGACCTGTGCGCGGCGGGGGAGGGCGTCGAGGCGGGGCCGCCGGTCGGCGACGCGGCGGCGTCTGGCGGCGATTACGCCCGCGGCGTCTTTGATCGCGCCCGCAAGTCGGGCCTCATCCTGCGGCCGCCGCCGCGCGATCCTCCGCCCGCGGCGCGATGACGGCGACGAGCCACCCCGCCGCGCGATCTTCCGCCCTCGGCGCGATGACGGCGGCGAACTGTCCCACCGCTCCTACGCCCGCAGCGCGATGACGGCGACGAGCCGTCCCGCCGCTCCTACGCCCGCGGCGCGATGACGGCGACGAGCCGCCCCGCCGCGGGTCGCCCGACTTCGGCGTCGGATCCTCGCCTCAAGCCCGGAGGTGGCAGGGATCGTCGCTCTGGTGCGGCTTCGGGGTGAAATCTCGGCGTGCCCTCGCTATGATGCCTGGAGGTGTTCGAGGCCGGGCGCAATCGAAGGTGGCGCTTTGAAGATGTCGAGGTGGGTGTTGTGCGCGCTTGTCGCGCTGTCGGGGTGTGGCGGCGAGGAGTCGGCCGAGCCGGCGGAGCAGGAGTGTCCGGGGCAAGCCTGCGAACCGAACCCGGAGCCAGAGCCCGTCCCGCGTCCGGAGCCGGAGCCTGAGCCGGAGGTCGTCGAGCCGGAGCCTGAGGCGCAACCCGAGGTGATCGTTGATATTTCTGCGCCGCTCTCGCCGCAGAACGACTTTGGCCCGGCGGGTCGCGTGGTGACGATGATCATGCCCGAGACGGCCCGCGAGGCCCGCAGCTCAGGGTGCATCGTCCACGGCGCGAAGGTCGGGACGGGGCTCAACAGCCTGATCCAGCTGGCGGGCGGGCTGGAGCAGTTCTTGAAGCCGGGGCCGGACGGCCAGATCCCGCTGCTGCTCATGGCCCAGATGAAGGGCTGGGAGGCGGGGCAGGGTAGCGGCGCGCTTGAGTCGGTGGACCTGCGCTTCTACGAGGGGCGGGTCGGCGCCCAGGGAGAGCTGCTCGTCAAGAGAAGCTCCTTCGTCGACGGCGACCCTGAGGGCGCGCTCCGCATGGACTACCCGGCGACCGCCGTGGACGGGGGCTGGCTTGAGACGCCGGAGGGCGAGTTCTTCGTGACGGTGCCCTTCCTCGGCTTCCTGGTCAACCTGCACCTGATCCACACCCTGATCACCGGCCAGGTCTTCGCGGACGGGCCAGGGGCGGGGATGGTCAGCGGCGTCCTGACCGGCTACATCGACGAGGACGGCGTCATAGGGCTGCTGCGGGACATCCAGAGCGGCTGCAGCGGCGAGGACGCGCCCGCGATCTGTGGCGCCATCTCCAACGTCTTCCCGCTGGACAAGCCCCCGGAGGAGTCCGTCGACACCGTGGTCTCCTTCGTCGGCGGCTACGACGTCCGCCTTGAGGAGGGCTTCCCCTATCCCTGCCAGCCCGAGGGCGAGCCGGCCTGCAATGCGCTGGGCATGTGCATCCTGATGGAGCTTGCGGGGGTCGAGGTGGGCGGCCTGGAGGCCGAGTGAGCGCGCCGCAAGTCAGCGCGACCAGCAGCCGTAATCGTACTCGTAGCGGAAGTCGGGGATGCGATCCTGGTTGTCGTCGACGGCGTGGGTCAGCAGGTTGCCCAGGTCGTCGTGGACGAATCTCTCGTCGCGCTCCACGGTGCCGTCCCCGCCCGCGTCGATCTCCAGGCGGCTCCGACGCCCCCGCGCGTCGTAGGTGGACCTCTCCACGAGGATGACCTCGCCCTTGTCGGCGCGCACGTGGCGGCGGGACAGCTCCAGGCCCTGCTCGTCGAGGATCGCCTCGATGACCTCGTCGTCGTCGCCGTCGCCGTCGAGGTCGATGAGGTGGACGGTGCGGCCCTTGGCGCGGTCGATGGCCGTCCTTTGCAGCGTGCGGGCCTCATCGGGGGCGAAGAGATCGATGCGCGCGGGCCTGTCCTGATCGTCCCAGGTCGTGCGGAGCAGGCGACGGGCGCCGCCCTCGTCCGTCAGGCGCTCGATCTCGCGCCCCCGGCTGTCGTAGGTGTAGGTCGTGACCTGATAGGTGGTGTCGTCGCCGCCCTCGTCCCTGCGGCGCTCCAGGGCCTGGCCCCAGTCCCCGCGCCGGTAGCGCACCCGATAGTCCGCGCGCCCGTCCCCCCCCATGTCCCACGACTCCTCGACGAGATCCCCCTGCGCGCTGTAGCCGTAGCGGACGACCTCGGCCGCGCCCGAGCCTTGGCGTGTGCGCGCGCAAGGGCCAGGGTGTCTCCCCACGGGTCGCTCGGGGCGGACCTTGAGGTCGGCAGGGCGGGCGCTGTTGGAGGAGCCCGAGCGCCCCGCGGAGGCGCCGGGTCCGGGGCAGCCCTGGGCCGCCGCGACCAGCGCCGCCAGGGCCGCCAGCGCGGCCAGCCGGGCGAGGGCAGGGGGAGGGGAGGTCGCCGAAGGGAGCGGGCGGGGCATTCTGGGCCTGTGCGTGGTGTTGATGGGCCGCGGGCCCAGGGCGGACGGCAGGCCCATTGTGCATGAGTCCACGCGGGGTGCAACTTGAAGCGCCCGCGCCGATTGTGCGACAGTGGGGTGGCCAGGGCGCCCTTGTGAGGCGAATGTCTTTAGATTCAAACAACTTGGGGTTGATGGTGTTGACAAAGGTGTTGACGAGGCGATCGGTGTTGGGTCTGTTGGGGGCGGGCTTCGGGGCGTGTGTCGCGGGCGTGCCGTGGAGCGCGCAAGCGGCCGAAGGCGGCTCGAAGGTGGTGGAGATCAAGAAGGGCAAGAACGGCACGACGATCTTCATGGAGCTTGAGCAGGCGCCCTTCCCCTACCCCGGCAAGCCCTACAAGGACTCGACGACGATCGCCTTCGTGCCCCACCATTACAGGATGCCGGGCTCGGGCCTGGTCGACCTCGTGATCCACTTCCACGGCCACGGGACCAGCGCCCGCCAGGCGATGGGCGATCACCAGCTGCGCGAGCAGTTCTTCGAGAGCAAGCAGAACGCGATCCTGATCATGCCCCAGGGCCCGATGAACGCCTCGGACGGCAGCGGGGGCAAGCTCGGCCAGCCCGACGGGCTGCTGCGCTTCCTGACCGATCTGCGCAAGACCCTCCAGCTCAGGGAGGTCAACCGAGGGCTGGGTCGGGCGGCCTTGCGGGGGCGCGCCCGGATCGGGCGCGTGGCGCTCTCGTCCCACTCGGGCGGCTACCACGTCGCGGCGCAATGCCTTCGCCACGGCGGCTTCGACGTCAAGGAGGTCTACCTCTTCGACTCGCTCTATGGGGACACGAGCTACTTCCGGGACTGGGTGGTGGCGACGAAGAAGCTCAAGGGCGACAAGGGCCACAAGCTCGTCTGCTTCTACGCCGGCGCCAGCGTCCGTCAGCAGAGCCTGCGCCTGATGAAGCAGCTTCAGGAGGATGGCATCGAGACGCTCCACGAGGAGAGCGAGGGTCAGCTCACGCGCGCCCAGCTCACCGAGGGCCGCGCGATCTTCATCCGCACCCGGCTGGGCCACAGCGCCGTCACGCGCGAGCACAACGCGCTGCGCGACTGCCTCTTCGCCTCGGGCTTCAAGCGCCGCCTGCGCTCGGACTGGTTTGAGGGCTCGCACAAGAAGCGCGAGGTCGAGGAGCGTTGAGCGCCGCGGATTGTCTGGCCGCGTGGGGCCTTGCCCCCGCTGGGGTGGCGCGCCCGCGGCTCATGCGCCCTCGTCCGGGTCGCGGGCAGGCGGGGTCAGCAGGCGCGGCGGCGCGATCCAGTAGGTGGTCTGCTCGACGCCGATCCGGAGGCCCACGTCGAGGGTGCCGACGCGCTCGACGAGGCGAAGGAGGTGGCCCTCCTCGACCAGGGCGTCGAGCGCCGGGGCGAGGCGCCGGATGGTGGTCTGGAGCGCCCCGACCAGCTCCATGCGGCTCATGGGCCGCTGGTGGGTCAGCAGCGCCTCGACGATGTCCTTGGACAGCTCCTTCACGGTCTTCACCTCGCCCTGGATCGGAGCGAAGCGGGTTGTTGATGTCAACCGCGCGGTCAAGAACCCGAATGGAAGAGGGCGCGGGGCTTGCGCATCCTCATGGCATGTAGGACAATGTCGCAAGGAGCGCCTTCAATCCCTTTATGTGAAGACAGGTTGAACTTGCTTTGAAGTGGACCTTGACGAAGCTCTCCTCGGGCGCTTTGGTGGACGGGCGCTACGAGCTTGGTGTGTCCTTGCCGAGCAGCATGGGCAGCCACGTGTCGATCTGGAGCGCGCACTCGCGGGCGATGGGTCGGACGGTGGCGATCTTCTGTCCGTCGATGCCGCAGGACGTCGGGCTGCGCGAGCGGCTCACCCAGGAGATGCTCGCGGACGCCCGGCGCGCGGCCCGCATCGATCACCCTGGCATCCTGCGGGTGCTGGCCTCCGGGGTCGAGAACCGCCCCTCGGGGCCGCTGCCCTACATCGTGACAGACATGCCCCCGGATCTGACCCTGCGCGATCAGCTGCGCCGCTACGGGCGCATGCAGCGGACCCGCGCGATGCGGCTCTTCCTTGAGTTGCTCCAGGGGCTTGCGCTGGCGCACAAGGAGGGCCTCGTCCATCGGGGGATCAAGCCCTCGTCGATCCGCCTGTTGAAGCCCGGCGAGGCCAACGAGTCGCTCCAGCTGACGGGCTTTGGCCTGGGGGGGGTTGAGGAGCGGCTCATCGCCCAGCTCGTCGACGGCGGTCGGCTCAAGCGGCTGCCGGCCCACCTGCCGCCGGAGTACAAGCTCGATGGCGAGGTGGGCCCGTCGATGGACGTGTACCAGATGGGGCTGATCCTCATCGAGATGCTCAACGGCGAGCGGCCGCTGTCGGGGGAGGACGAGATCGACCGGCTCAGGAGCGCGATGGTCGGGGACAACATGACCCTGTCGCAGGCGCTGCACCTGGGCGAGCTGGGCGAGCTGCTGGAGCGCGCCCTGGCGCCGGATCCCCGCAACAGGCTGACCGACGCCGGTCAATTCCTCCTTGAGCTTGAGCGCATCGAAGGGGTTTCGACGACCGCCGAGCCCGCGGACGATGGCGCCTTGCGGGGGAGCTTGCCGCTGGGGACGGTGCTGGCCGACGTCTACGAGATCCGGTCGGAGATAGGGCGGGGCGGCTTCGCGATCGTCTACGAGGGCGTGCAGCACGGCATCGATCGCCCTGTGGCGATCAAGGTGATGACCGACAACCCCAAGAGGGCCAACCGCGCCGAGTTCGAGGCCCGCTTCATGCGCGAGGCGCGCTCGGCGGCCCAGATCGATCACCCCAACGTCGTGGTCGTCCACCATTATGGGCTCATCAAGCGGACCCGGCAGCCCTTCATGGTCATGGAGCGGCTGGTCGGCGACGATCTGGAGCATGTGCTGGCGGAGCAGGGCGGGATGATGCCCACGCGGGCGTTTGGGCTGATCAGGGGTTGCCTGGACGCGCTGTCCGAGGTCCACCGCAAGGGGATCATCCACAAGGATCTCAAGCCCTCCAACCTCTTCCTGGTCGAGGATCGCCGAGGCCGGGAGATCATCAAGATCACGGACTTCGGCATCGCGGGGGTGGAGGACACCGTCGGGCGCCTGACGCTCACCGGGCGGCCCGTCTGCACCCCGACCTACGCGGCCCCGGAGTACGTCCTGGAGCTGATCGTCAAGCCGCAGCTGGACATCTACCAGATCGGGCTCGTCCTCGTGGAGATGCTCACCGGCGCTCCCGTCGTCGACGAGGATACGGTCATGAAGTGCCTGCGCCGCCACCTGTCCGGCCAGCTCGATCTGCCCCCCGCGCTGATGGCAGGCCCGCTCGGCCCGGTGCTCACCAAGGCGCTGGCGCGGGACTATCGAGAGCGCTTCGCCAGCGCCGACGAGTTCCTCGACGCGCTGGAGAAGATCGACCCGACCTCGGTCAAGGTCTACTGAGGGCCTCGGGCGCCCCGACCACGGTGTCGGCGCCCTGACCACGACGCCCCTCAAGCCTTCGGGGCTTGATCCTCGCGCTCTGCGCTCTGGGTCTGGTCGGCCTTCGCCCCTTCAGGCGCCGCCGCCGCCGGATCGCCGGGCCTGATCTGTATCGTGTTGGTATTCCTTGGATATTTGCCCTGGATGGGGCCGTAGAAGGCCCGCAGGATCGCCATGTCGGCCTCGATGTCGCCGGAAGGGATCAGGGGCGGGCCGAAGCCGCCGGCCTTGCGCTGGTAATCGAGGAAGCCCGTGGCGACGGGGACCTGCGCGCCGCGGGCGATGTGGTAGAAGCCGGTCTTCCAGAAGGGTTGGAAGCCGCGCGTGCCCGAGGGGGGGACGGCCAGCTTGAGCGTGGGGTCGAGGCCGAAGGCCGCGATCATCTGCTGGACCATGTCGTGGCGCGCGCTCCGGTCGACGGGGACGCCGCCGAGCCACCGCATGAAGCCCCCGAAGGGCGGCCTGAAGAGGCTCTGCTTGCCCATCCACGAGATCTTGATGCCGAAGCGGAAGGCGAAGGCCAGCAGGAAGATCAGATCCCAGTTGCTCGTGTGGGGCGCGGCGATGATGACGTAGCCGGGCGCCTCGGGCGGGGAGCCCTCGGACTTCCAGCCCAGCACCTTGAGGGTGAAGCGGCCCAGCCACGCCTTGAAGCCACCAGGCGAGGTCGATGGTGAGGTTGACATGCAGCGCCCTGCACAGTGACCAGCCAGTCACGTCGGTGATGCTCTGGTCATAGCAGGAGGCGAGGCCGCGGGCAAATGTGAGGCGGGGTCTGGGGACGCTACTCGCCGCCTTCGGGGACGACGGTCTCGCGCAGGTATTTTTCGGCGTCCTTGCGGGCGTCGGCCTTGATCTCCGCCAGCGCCTTCTCGGCGGGGGTGGGCTCGATCAGGGGCTTGAGGGGGATGATCTTCTTGTCCTGGGCTGCGCTCATGGTCTGTCCTCCTGTTGACTCGTCAAGGTTAGCACACCGACCCGTCTTCGCAAGCCTCGCGGCGAAGCCTGGGCGCCCGTCTGCCCCAGGACCCTTCCACCCGGCCTGGATGGGCGCTGGGCGCGGCTCAGCCCCCGGCGATGTCGATGCCGGTGGCGACGATGCGCAGCTCCACCTCGGAGCCCTTGATGCCCGAGGGATCCTCGCCCTTGTCCTCGGCCAGGTGCTTGCGCATCTCCTCGGAGACCTCCTTGCTCTCCAGGACGCCCTCGACGACGGCCTTCTTGCCGTCGCAGTCCTTCGGGACGAAGAAGCCGTAGTCCTTCATGGTGATGCGGACCATCTGCTGGCCCTCCTGCTCGCTCTGGAGGACCATCCAGCAGCCCTTCTTCTTGCACACGCTGTTGACCGTCCCGGTGACCTTGATGGTCTTGCCGATGTGATCGGCGTGCTTCTCGATCACGGCAGAGACGGGCGTGGCCTCCTGCAGGGTGAAGGGGCCGCCGAAGTGGCCGGTCGACTCGGTGGGCTGCTCCGTGGCGGCGGTCGAGGGGGCCGACGCGGGCGCCTCAGCCGGGGCCTCGGCCTTCTCGGGGGCTGCCTCGACGGCGCCCAGGGGCGCCGGGTCGGTGGCCGCCGCGGGGGGGGCGTCTGCGGTCGTCTGGCTGCTCTGGCAGGCCGCGAGCGCGGCCGCGATGAAGGCGATGGCGATGACTTTCTTCATTTTTTCCCTCCTGAGGGGGTTGGATCCCGCTCTCGACCGCGTACTGTCGGGGAAAAGGAGGAGGGAGTCAATCCAAGGCGACGAGGGGGCCTGGGCTTACTCCTTGCCGCCGCGGAAGACGTCGTCGCCGTCGATGTTGCCGATGTTGAAGGTGGGCGTGTTGCCGCGGTTGCCGTTGTTGGCGCCGTTGTTGCGGTTGGCGTTGTTGCGGTTGTTGCGGTTGGTGCGGTTGCGGTTGTTGGGCGCGGGGTCGTCCTGGGGGGCGGGGATCTCGACGAAGCCGGCGATGGCGCCCTCGCTCTGGACCAGGAGGGGCAGCGGGGTGGCCTTGCTGAAGGTCATCGCCTCGGGGGCGCGCTGCTGGTGGAGGATGATCCCGGTGGCCAGGCCGCCGACGAGCAGCAGCGCGGCGAAGGACATCGCGGCAGCGGCGATCCCCAGCGCGAGCCGGCTGCGGCCCTGGGGGGCCGGCGCGGGGGCGTTGGCCAGGGCGTCGAGGCGCTGGGCTTCTCGCTGGCGGGCGAGGCGCTCGGCGGCCTCGGCCTTGCGCTCGGCCTCGGCGCGGGCGATCTCGGCGGCTTCGAGGCGGGCCTGGATCTCGGCCCGCTTGCGGGTCTCCAGCTCGGCGCGCGCGATGGCGTCGAGCTCTTCCTGGCTGGGTCCTTCGATGACGCGCATCAGATCGGAGCGGCGCTGGGCGGCCTGGTGGCGCCGGTCGCGCTCGGCGAGGATCTGGGCCTGGGCGCGGGCCTGGAGCTCGGCTCTCTTGCGGTCTTCGCGGGCGATCTCTTCGGCCTCTCGGGCCTGGCGGGCGGCTTCGAGGCGGCGCCTCTCCTCAAGGGCGGGATCTCGGGTCTCTTCGAGGATGTCGGACAGGAGGTTGGTCGCGCTCTCGCCCTTGTTGTTCTTGATGCTCATGTCTCGCTCTCCTCAAGCCCGTGGGGTGGTTCGCCGCTCTCTGTGGGTGTCCAGCCGCGCGTGTTTGTTCCGGAATTTTATGGACGGTCCGTGGCCGTCGTTCAAAGGAAGGTCGCCGACGGCTTGGAGTCGCCGATGGCTTCGAGTCGTTGACGGCTTCGAGTCGCCGACGGCTTCGAAACGCCGCGCGCTCGCAGAGGATCTTCGATGTCGTGTTTTTTTTCAACAGGACGGTGGAGGCGCCCCTGGGTCACAGGCGGCGGCGCCAGACGATGGGGAAGGCGAGGGCGAGCAGGAAGGGGAGGAGGAAGGAGAAGGCGCGGGAGGTTTGCGGGTTGTGGGTCGGGGTGAGGGCGGCGGTGGCGGTGTCCGACTCGGGGCCTGCGCCGGGGCCGAAGGTGGGGATGTCGGAGGGGGCGGGGGTGCAGGTGAGGCCGAGGCCGTCCAGGACGGCCAGCGCGCCCGGATCGCAGCGGCAGGCGGGGAAGCCGCCCTTGACGACGCACTGGCCGGAGCCGCAGGGGTGTTCCAGGCAGGGATCGAGGTCGGTGCCGACGCCGACGGCTTCGTCGGTGACGGCGAAGGGGTTGGTGGCCGGGGCGCAGGTGACCCTGATGCCCTGATCGGGGCCCTGGACGCGCTGGGCGATCTGGCCGTTTCGGCAGAAGCAGCCGGCCTTGTTGGAGAGCTCGGCGCAGCGGGAGCCGGAGCCGCAGAAGTTGTCCGCGCAGGGCGACAGGGCGCGCCCGGGGATGGGGGCGCCGCACTCACTCAGGGGGGGTCGGCTGGAGAGGTCGAGGGTGGTGTTCTTGCGGTAGGCCAGATCGGGGTGCGGGCTGAAGATGGGGTCGAGGGTCATGTGGTGGGGGCTCAGGCGCGTGTAGAAGCGCGAGATCATGGCGCTTTCTATGCGGTGTCCGCCGATGGTGAGGTCGATGAGCGGGTTGTCTCCGACGTACTCGGTGATGAAGGCGCGGCCCTGGGCGAAGTCGACCTTGCGGGCGACGGCCTCGAAGTAGTTGGTGTCGAGAGCGTCGCCGAGGAGGATGTCGCGGGGGTTGGGTTCGAAGCTCTGGAAGTTGGATGGCCGGTAGGGTCGGTCGGCGGCGACGAAGACCAGGATGCCCATCAGGGGCTGGGCGGCCACGGCGGTGAGCTTGAGGGGGATGACGGGGTCGAGCTTCCCGTCGGGGGAGACCCAGGTCATCTTCAGGGGGACGATGTCCTGGGCCAGCTTGCCCTCGCGCAGCTTGACGGCCAGGAACTTCATGCCGGCGGCGCTGTAGGGCGAGATGACGGGCAGCATGTTGTCCGAGACGTTGTAGCCGGAGTCCTGGAGCCAGCCGACGAGATCGAGCGGGTCTTCGGCGCTGAGGACGGCGTACTCGTAGTTGTTGGTCACGTCCTGGGCGTAGACGATGACGGGTTCGCCCTTGTCCGGCGCGTCGGGGCGACCGACGGGGAGGAAGTCGCCTTCGAGGGATTCCCCGAAGTTGTCGCCGCAGCCGAAGTCGTCGTCGTCTTCGAAGCCGAAGTCGTCGAACTGGCAGGGGGCGTCGGGCGGCGCGGCGATCCGGAGCTGGGTGGCGGCGTCCAGGTCGCGCAGGAGATCCATGGAGGATTCTTCGACGGCGGGGACGGCGGGGAGGGGGACGATCCAGGCGAAGGAGTCGGGGGCGCCGGTGTAGGAGATCTGGACGTGGGCGGAGATCGTGCCGGCCTTGTCGTCGACTTCGAAGAGGATGCGCTCGGCGTTCTGGTCGACGGGCGCGGGGGGTTGCTGGGTCTGGGCCACGGCGCAGAAGAGGCCGCCGCAGGCCAGCGCCGGGGAGGAGGACAGGGCGAGGGCGCCGAGGGCCGCAAGTGCAAGGAGGTGTCTCATCGGTGCTCGCTCGAGGTGTCTGGCTCAGAGCCCGTTGGTGAGGGCTCGCCCGCAGGTGATATTGTAGCAGAGCGTCGGCGGGGTGAAAGTGCGGGGGGGGAGGCGAGGCCGTCAGGGTCCGTCTTCGGGGGGTCCTCCGAGGGCGACGCGGGTGAGGATGCGCTCGATCTGTCGCGCCCGGAAGGGCTTGGTGAGGACGGGGTTGTGGACGCGGGAGAGGAAGTCGCGGGTCTGTGGGGTGAAGGTGCCGCCGACCATGAAGACGAAGCGTGGGGCGATATCGGGGTTCTGATCGGCGGCGGATTTGAAGAGCTCCATGCCGGACATGCCGGGCATGAGGACGTCGCAGAAGACGGCGTCGAAGGGTGGGCTGTGCGCGAGGAGATCGAGGGCCTTGGGGCCGTTGAGGGCGATGGTGACGTCGTGGGCGTCGAGGGAGCGGCCGAGGGTGGAGGCGATCAGCGGCTCGTCGTCGACGATGAGGAGGCGCAGCTGGCGCGCTTCGTGGGTCCTGGGGACGTTGACGGGGCCGTGGCTGGGGCTGGGGCTGGGGGATGAGGCGGCGCTGCGGCGAGAGGAGGCCAGGAGGGAGACGCGGAAGGTGGTGCCGCGGCCGGGGGCGCTCTTGACCGTGATGGTGCCGCCGAGGTGCGTGACGATGGAGTGGCAGACGGACAGCCCGAGGCCGAAGCCGTCGCCGACGGGTCGGGTGGTGAAGAAGGGGTCGAAGATCCGGTGGATGAGGTGCTCGGGGATGCCGTTGCCGGTGTCGGCGATCTCGGCGATGACGTGGCCGCCTTGCTGGAAGCAGCGCAGGCGGATCTCGTTCTTGTCGGGGTTGCCGGCGGGGATGGCCTGAGCCGCGTTGAGCATGAGGTTGAAGAAGACCTGGCCGAGCTGCGCCTCGTTGCCGAGGGCGTCGGGCAGCCCGGGCTCGTACTCGCGCACGATGGTGGCCTGATCGCGGGTCGAGCCCAGGGCCATGTTGGACATCAGATCGATGAGGCGGGGCAGCGAGACGGTCTCGGTGGTGTCGGTCGGGGCTTCGGAGAAGGTGGACAGGTGCTGGATGATCAGCCGTATGCGCTCGGCGCCGGTCTGCGCGTCGGAGACCATGTCCTTGAGGCGCTCGGCCATGCCGGGGTTGGGCGCAGCCCCGATGTCCTTGATCTCAAAGGAGATCTGGTCGAGGTTCGAGGAGACGATGGCCAGGGGGTTGTTGAGCTCGTGGGCCATGCCGGCGGCCATGGTGCCGATGGAGGTCAGGCGCTCGGAGAGCATCGACTGGGCCAGGCGCCTGTGCTCGGCGGTGATGTCGCGCAGCACCACCATGACGGCCGGGTCGCCTTCAAAGTTGAGGCAGCGCGCGGGCATCCACTCCACATGGGCCACCGCGCCCTCGGCCCCCTGGATGAGGCGGTAGCGCCGCGAGCCCTGGCTGCGCCCGGCCTGTGCGGCGTCGCGCAGCCGGTCGCGGACGTCGGGCGCGTCGGCGCTGGAGAAGAAGCGCTCGATGAGCTGTCCTTCCAGCGCGCCGGTGGGCTGCCCCAGGAGCATCGCCAGGGGGCTGTTGGCGAAGAGGATCAGGCCGTCTCGGAGGATCGCCACGCCGTCGGGGTGGTTCTCGATGATGTGGCGGAACTCCTGCTCGGAGCGGCGCAGGCGCGCCTCGCTCTCGCGGACGCGCTCGGTGGCCCGGGCTCTGTCGACGGCGTAGCGGATGGCGCGCTCCAGGTTCCGGGCGCTCAGGTCGTTCTTGCTGATGTAGTCGTGGGCGCCGCGGCCCATGGCGGCCACGTCCACCTCGTGGCTGCCGGTGCCGGTCAGGAGGATGATCGGCCCGCGCAGCGAGGCGCTGACCTGTCCGATCAGATCGAGGCCGCTGTGGCCGCCCAGGCGCAGGTCGACGAGGTAGACGTCGTGGCGCTGCTGGAGCATCGCCGCCAGGCCCTCCTCGTAATTGTCGATGTGTTCGAACACGAAGGTCTGGCCCTCGATCACCGACAGGTAGGCTTCGATGATGAGGAAGTCCTCGAGGTCGTCGTCGACCATCAAGAGCTTGATCGGGTCCGGATGGGCTTCGGGCATCTGCTCCCCAACTCACGGGTGGTGGATGGGTGGAGCATAAGCCATCGGGGATCGGGGAGCAATCAATGGGCGTCGTGGCGAGGGCGCGCGGCACAAAAGGTCGGGGTGCGGCGCGCCCTCGTGGTCCGCGCGCTATGCGGGGTCTTCGGGCAGGAGGCTCTTGAGGGTCCGATCCAGCGAGGTGCCGCCGACGATCTCCTTGAGGATCGTGCCGATGTCCTGGCCCTTGAAGAGGCTGACGAGGTTCATGTTCTCGGCCACGGCGCCGAGCAGCGCCTTGTCGCCCACCGCGGTCAGGGCCTCGACCAGCGCCGGCTGGACGGCCTGCCGCTCGGCCACGGTGGCCGACGAGCGCACCTTGATCAAGGCGACCTCCAGATCGTGGATGGCCTTCTTGTGGGCCTGCTCCTGCTCCTGGCGCAGCTTGAGCGCGTCGACCTCGGCGGCCGTCACGACGGCGAGTCGGTCGACGTGGGCGGTGGCGGTGGTGGCCTCACGCTCCAGGCGAGACTTGAGCAGGAGGGCCTCGCGGGTGGCCTCGGCCTCGGCGGTGCGCTGGTTCTGGGCGTCGGTGAAGGCGATGTTCTTCAGGTTGGTCTGGTGGTCCAGGGCCGTGATGATGTTGTTGACGGTGCTCTGCAGCTCATGGCTCTGGCGCCTCATCTCATGGCGATCGCGATCGATGTCGTGCCTGAGCTTCTCGCTGCGGAGCTTCTCGCTGACCTGGCGGTCGCTGATCTGCAGGGCCACGGACTCGCGCTGGACGTTCTCGAGCAGCGAGGCGATCTCGCGGTCGAGGATGTCGCTGGCGAGCACCTCGACCTCGGTGACGTTCATGCCGTTCTCGGCAAAGAGTCGGCCCTTGCGGCCCCCCTCCGTGCGCTCGCCCAGGATGATGTCCCGGATCCGCGCCGGCAGGTCCGGCCACAGCTCCATCAGGGTCATCTGGCGGCAATGGCTGCGCACCAGCGAGCGCAGGTGGTCGCACATCACCCCGATGTAGTTCTGGTGGTTGAACCACTTGTCCTTGTGGCCGGGCTCGAAGGTGACGCGGAAGCTGACCCGGATGTTGATCTCGACGAAGTCCGAGGTCTCGACCAGGATCACGTCGCTGACGCGGTTGCCCACGGTGCACAAGAAGCAGGTCCGCAGCGTCGCGTCGTCGCTCTTGGGGGTGCCCGTCGACAGGTTCAGCGTCACCAGGGTCTCCTCGTAGCCCAGGAGCTCCACGCAGGGCCCCTCGATGACCCGCTGGCCGGTGGCCGAGGCCGCCATCATCGCCATGTTGTGGGGCACCGTGATCGAGATCGCCCAGGGCGTCGTGATGGCCTCGCGCGTGTGCTTGTGGGCCTCGTTGACCGCCACCCACATGTTCCACTGGTCCACCGGGATCGTCCGGGTGATGTGCACCTCCTTCCTCGGGTCGACCAGGTAGGACTGCTTGCCTCGCACCAGCCTCGCCTCGCCCGTGACGAGATCCCGGACGTAGATGCCGCTCTTCTGATCGATGCCGATGGCCTCGATGAAGACGTCCGAGTGATCATTGCCGACGTGCGGCCGCCCCGTCAGCGGGTGCAGCACCTCGACCTCGTTGAAGGGGAAGAAGAAGGAGTTGACCCCGGTCAGGATCAGCTCGTCGCCCGGGTGGTAGTTCTCGCTCTCGAGCTGCACCCCGCGGGGCAGCTTGCGGGTGAGCTTCTCGCCGCTGAGCGGCGCGATGAAGCGCAGCCACAGCGCCCGCTGGGGCAGCAGCTCGTAGGCGTAGTAGATCCTGTTGTTCGAGCCCGTGGTCTGGAAGTTGTCGTAAGGACCCGGGAAGACGCGCGCCGGCCCCACCTTGATCTGCCGCTTGCCGTCGGCGTCGATGATGACGCAGAACTCCTTCTCGCCCAGCACGACGGCCTGTCGGATCAGGCGCTTCTTGCGGATCTCGCGCTCAAGCGCCTTGCGGTGGACGTCGCTGCCGAGCAGCATGTCCACCTCCGAGCGCGACAGCTCCGGGGCGGCGGGCCCCGGCGGGGGCGGCGGCGGGGAGGGCCGCTTGACGGCCTGCCGCAGCCTCGCGGCCTGCTCGTTGGCCTGAAGGCGGCGCGCGGGCTGCTCCTGCGGGGCGTCCTTCTTGCGCGCCAGCTCGGCGCTCTGGCTCTGGTACTCGTCGTCGTCGGCCAGCTCCATCTTGTCCATGAAGACCTGGACCTCGGACGCGAACTCCTCGCGCTGCGCGACCGGCGCTGCGACGGCGGCCGCCTTGGACAGCGGCATCGAGGCCAGGATCTTGCGCGCCGCGTCGGCCGAGATCGCCCGCCCGCCCTCGTCCAGGCTCAGGTCCGGCACCACGTCCACGCCCGTCGGCGGGATGTAGAACTGGGTGTCCAGGCCCCGCACGACGATGAGCTGCCCTCGGGTCAGCTTCACGATCCCCCGGTCGATCTTGTCCAGGGAGCTCGACGGCGAGTCGACCTCCTCGGCCGTCGCGGTCGTGATCCCCGCCGAGCGCGCCGTGATCTCGTAGTAGGGCGCGTTGACGTCCACCTCCCCGTAGACCTTGACCACGAGGTACTGGTTCGAGGCCAGCTCGTGCGCGTCGCGCACCTCGGCCCGCTGGCCCGGCCTGAGGTAGAAGCAGCAAGGCCCCGCGATCATGTCGCGCGTGCCGTTGCGCAGCTGCTTGGACTCGTTGCGGCCGCTGCGGAAGCGGCCGTTGAAGCCCTCCTCGCGCTCCACCATCGGGTTGTAGAGCACGGCGTACTCGCCGTCGCTGACCTCGACCATGCGCTGCGGCCGACCCGAGGGGTCCTCCGTAAAGCCGCCCTGGCCGTCGTCGATCACCACCCGGTCGGCCGCCGTCGGCGACACCATCGTCGGCCCGACGTGCAGGATCACCTCGCCCTTGTCGTCGTCCTGAACCCAGAGAAACTGCCGCTCAGTCACCGGGATCTTCCGGCTGCTACGCTCTGACATTCAACCTCTCCTCTCCCGATCGGGAAGGTCTGGTTCCACCTACGCTGCGACGGCGCCAGTATGGACATCGACCCATCGAGGCACAAGGGCCTATCTCACCTCGATCGCCCGCGCCCCAGGTCCTCCGCCGGATCGGCGCAAGATCGGCGTTGGCGTCGGACGCGCCGATCACCCCGGGGCTTGGGGCGCTGCGATCGCGATCGGTTTTCAGGCCGACCAGGGCGAGCTGGAGAGGGTGACGCCGGCTTGCTCGCCCCAGGCTTCGAGCGCCTTGCGAAGCCGCGCGCCGAGGAGACCCGGCTCGACGGTCACCGCGCGCAGCGCGCCCCACTCGGGGGACAGGAGCAGCCGTTGGACGGCGGCCTCCTGGGAGGGCTTCGCGTCCATCTTGGGGCGGCGCCACAGGCCCATGAAGATGCAGCGGCTCAGGTCGAGCGCCTCGACCGTGTGGGTGTCCTGGTGCTCGGCCAGGTGGTCCAGGATCGCCTCGCTGGCCACCGGGCTGCACCCGGCCAGGGAGACGCGCCGGAGCTGTCGAAAGAGGTGCGTCTCCAGGAGGGCTTCGACGCGGTTGCTGTCCTCGATGACGAGGTGGCGAAGGCGCGCGAGCCGGTGGGCGTGGGCGGCGATCTGGGGGTAGATCGTGGAGCGGTGGCCGTAGGCGCCATAGGTGCCGCTGGTGCAGCACGCGAGCCCCTCAATCTGCTCCCACCATGTTGCGTGGAAGAGCTTGTCGTAGGTGGCGCCGGAGGGCGCCTCCCAGCCGTAAGCGACGCGCCGCGCCACGGTGACATGGCGAAGGGCCTTGAGGTTGTGGTCGCCGCACAGCGCCTCGGCGCCCTCGTCGTTGAGGAAGTGGATCGTCAGCGCTTCGAGCCGCGGCAGGTGCCTGGACAGGCGCAGCCGCTCCATGAAGGCGGCGCCGTGCTGGTTGCCCGCGCCCAGATTGAGCATCTGGAGGTTGACCAGATCGGGGTGGTCGGTGATCCGCAGGGCATCCTCGGCCTTCAGTTCCATCTTGGACAGATCCATCCGGCGCCCCAGGCGCAGGCGCGGCGAACGCTCGCCGGCCAGGGCGATGGCTCGCCAGGCCGGAGAGAAGACGCGAAGCTCCTGAGGCAGCGGGTCGAAGTCCTGGGGCGTGGGCGCGGCGGGGTGGTCGACGGCGCTGGGCCAGCCGGCGAGGTGGTGCTCGGCGTAGTCGACCGCGAGCGCGATGTGATCGGGCGCGCAATGATCGATCCAGGCCTGGATCTGCTTCCAGACCTCGGGGTTGGGCGCGTCGTGAACAAGCTCGCGCAGGCCCGCGAGCGCGTCCCCCACGCCGACGTCCTGCTGGCCGGGCTCCCGGCCCGTCTGGGCGGCCTCGATCGCCGCCAGGAACTCCGCCTCCGTCAGCATCGGCTTGTTGACCTTGGCCACCAGCGCCAGCTTCTTGCCGGGGTTGCGCGCCACCACGATGTAGTCCGAGGTTGGCCTGGGGGTCTGGCTCGTAAAGCCGCCCAGCGCCTCGATCGTCTTCCAGGCCTCGGCCTTCCCCATGGACACCAGCGTCCCCAGGATCACGAAGGTCTTCTTGTGGAACTCGATCTTCATGCCGCCTCCTGGATGTTGAGCCCGTTGGCCCTCGTCGGATCGGCGAGCCCCTTCGTGGACAGACGGCAAGATCGTGGGAGGAGCCGCCCTCCCAAGGTCGTCGATCCGACGCGTCGCGGCCAGTCCGGCGATCTCTTGAAGCTGAAGGGCACGAGGGCCTCAAATAGACACATATTCATATCTTCCTTGTCAGGATCCCGATCCTCAAGTCAAGGCACCCTCCAGTATCCCACACGATCAGGAACGAAGCTCACTGCAAGAGCGAGCAGGGTCCGGGCGACAGGTTTGCTCAGTGAAGGTTGCGACGCCCCACAGGTCACGAGCGGGCTGACGGCGTCTCGCCCCAGGCTCGCGCCTGGCGCTACAGATCAGAGACGCCCCTTCGGGGCTGGCGACGGGGCGTCAATCTGCGTGGCGGCGTGCCCCTCGAATCCACCAGACCTCAACCCATCGTGTCCCGTGGGGTCTGTGACAGGGCGCTGTGCAGGCATTGACCCTGTCGAGAGCCCCGCAGGGGCGTCCCTGGCCTGTAGCCACGGGCGCGAGCCTGGGGCGGCATTGCGGCGAGAAATCGAAGCGCGGCGGTCGCCTGCGCGTGCTCCACCGGGCGTGCCGACCCACTTGCCAACGATCCCGATTGGTGTTGGGATCGGGACATCGACGACGACGCCGCCTCTCTCTCTTGCGGAGCCGCGCCATGTCCTACCTCTTCGCCCCCGAAGCCCTCGACACCCCCAGCTTTACGCTGCGCTGCTACATGCCCGGCGACGGCCCCATGCTCACCGAGGCCGTCAACGCCTCCACCGATCACCTCTCGCCCTGGATGCCCTGGGCGAGCCCCAACCAGACCGAGGCCCTCTCCGAGCAGCTGGTGCGGCAGTTCCGCGGACGTTACCTGCTGGCCCAGGACTTTGTCCTGGCCATCGTCGCGCCCGAGTCCTCCGCTGGCCCGGCCCGCCTGCTCGGCGGCACGGGCTTTCACCTGCGCGGCGGCGGCCTGGAGGCCAGGGAGGCCGAGATCGGCATGTGGATCAGGGCCGACGCCGCTGGCCGCGGCCTCGGCACGGAGGTCCTTGGGATGATGATCGCCTGGGGCTTCGACGCCTGGCCCTGGCAGCGCCTTGAGTGGCGGTGCGACGGCCGGAACGTCGCCAGCATCCGCACCGCCCAGAAGGCCGGCATGGTCCAGGAGGCGGTCTTGCGGCAGGTCTGGGCGCCCGAGAAGGCCAGCCGCCGCGACACGTTCATCTTCGCCGCCCTCAAGGCAGAACACGAGGAGTCCCCATGACAACGAACCCCATGGATCCTGGCGGGAGGCGCCTCGGCCTTGCCGTCCTTGGCCTCGCGGCGATCGCCGTGCTCCTCGTCGCGGCCTTCGTCCTCTTTGGCGACAGCGCCTCGGACCCCGAGTCTGACTCCGAAGGCGATGCGGGCGTGGCGACCGCCGACGACTCGATCGCCGACGCCGGGGGGAGGGCCGCCGCGCAGCCGGCCATGACGCGGGAGGAGATCCTCAAGAGCGTGGACGCCTCCCTGGAGGAGCCGTCGGACGCGGACAGCGCGCCCTCGATGGTGGGGGTGGACACCGGGCCGACGCCGATCCCGGACGGAGCGCCGCCGATACGCTGGCCCAGCGACGCGGGCGATCCGGGCGAGGCCGATCCGCGCTTCTACAGCGGCGACGCCGATCCGGGCTTCCGGCAGATCGTCGAGCCGACGCGGCCGCCGCCCGACGGCGGCCAGTGAGGGGCGCTGAGGGTGAGCGAGGGGGGGGGTTAGAACGCTGACCGGTTTGACTCCCGTCGGCCAACGGGCAGACAACGACGCCGTCGGCAAGATCGATGCCGGCGTCGTCGATGCGAGCACAGCTTGTGCCGGCGGGCCAACGGGCCCGCCTGTGCGTCACCCACTGGGTGCTCCTCCTTGGCGTCTATCTGGCCGACGGCGTCTTCGCTGT
>SYOX01000370.1 GCA_005804885.1 Pseudomonadota bacterium | reverse complement strand
GGACCCGGGGTGGGTCGTTTGGGTGGGATGTGTGCACCCCGGCTTCACGCATCGGTGCGAGTCCTGCGGCTCGACATGGACGCGGGGCCAGGTCTTCAACGACCTGGCAGGGCTGATGGGGGAGGCTTATTGTGATATCGTGTGCTTCATGATGGCGCGTGCCCGGACGGGGTGGGGAAAATTCTGGATGGGGTGGGGACAATTCTGGATGGGGTGGGGAAAATTCTGGCATTTTTTCTGTCTGCCCTCACCTCTCACTTGCTCTCTCTCCGGTTGTGCGTTTGCAGTCTGGAGCGGCAGCTCTCCGCGCGACCCTACCTCGCCGGCGACGCCTACTCCATCGCCGACATCGCGACCTTCCCCTGGTACGGCGCCCTGGTGCTGGGCCTGCTCTATGGCGCGGCCGAGTTTCTGGCCGTCCACGAGTACACGAGCGTCATCCGCTGGGCCGAGGCGATCGCGGCGCGCCCCGCCGTCGCGCGCGGCCGCATGGTCAACAAGGCCTGGGGCGACCCCGCCGAGCAGCTCCCGGAGCGCCACGCCGCCAGCGACTTCGAGGGCAAGCTCAAGGATCCCAGCCCCCCGAAGGGCTAGAGCGCGGACGGGTTTGAGGGACCGACGGGCGTCAACCCCATCCCCTCAGCCCTCCTGCTCAAGGCGACTCAGCTCTGGCGGGCTCGGGACTCGTAGACGAGCATCGTGGGCAGCTCGACCGCCGTCAGGAAGCCGCCCTTGCCGCACCCGGTGTCGATGCCCAGCACCGCCGGCCCGGCCCACAGATCGTCGTGATCCTCAGGCGTGTAGGTCGACAGCTCCGGCGGCAGATCGCCGGTCACCGTGTGCCCGAAGATGACGGGCTTGCCTCGGTAGTCCTCGAAGAACCTCCTGCTGCGCAGCCAGAGCAGCGCCGACTGCGCCTTGCCCGTGGCCTCCGACGGGTGCAGGAACCCGCCCTGATCGTCGTCAGGGAGCCCCGCGTGGACGTAGATCGCGTGCTCGTCCTCGTACCACCAGCGCAGCGCCCCCATCCACGCCAGCACCTCCGGCGGGAAGAAGTCGCCCTTGACGAGGTGCTCGAAGTCCCCCGGCTCTGGCATGTTCCCCAGCGGGGAGATGGGCCTGCCAAGGAAGGACTCCATCGCCTGCAGGCAGCCGTTGTGGACCGGAAAGACGAACTGCGGCCAATCCCCGGAGATGGCGCGCAGCCAGCCGTCCTCGTGGTTGCCGCGCAGACAGACGACCTGGGCGGGCGTGGCGTCGGGCAGCGCCATGAGGCGCCGGACGACGCCGGCCGAGTCTGGCCCGCGATCCACATAGTCGCCCATGAAGACGAGCGTGTCGTCCCCGGTGAGCCCGGGCAGCTTCGCCAGGAGCGCCTCCAGGTGCTCCAGGTCGCCGTGAATGTCCCCGATGGCGAACGTGCGTGCGGTCATCCTCGCCTCCCTGAACCCCGCGAGGCCTCTCCCCACCTCGCCCGCCCCGGCGACATGGGCTCGCGGCCTCCAAGGGCTCCAAACCACAAGACAGGACGCCTCGGGCGATGAGGCTCCCCAAAAGGCGATCATGCCACGAACCGGCGCTTTCTGCTAAGGTTCCCCGCAGCGCTTCATCTTGCCGTCGTTACCGGATCGGGCGGATGAACGTTTGATCAGATATCTGTGGAGGGCCTTGTTTTGTGGGATCAAGACACCAACACGACCGCCTTGCCCGTCCTTGACCGATTCACCGGCGCCGAGGCGCTGGTGCGGCTGTCCGAGAAGCTCATGGAGTGGGACGAGGCGCCGGTGACGGACGGCGAGATCGCGACGGCGCTCGGCGCCGGGATGGTCCAGGCCTTCCGCTACACCCAGGAGAAGCTCGTCGGCAATGTCCGCAAGGTCACCGGGGAGCCCGCGCTGTGCCACTCGGCCGACGTCGCCATCCGGGCCTTGAGCCTCGGCTACGGCAAGGAAGTCGTCCAGGCCTGCCTGCTGCACGACGTGGTCGAGGACACCTCCAGCGGCTTCGCCCAGCTCCCCCGGGCGCTGGACGAGATCGGCGCCCGCTTCTCCGCCGAGCTGGCCCAGGACGTCGCCCTGCTCACCAACCGCTATCAGCTCCTCTTTCAGTCCGTCGCCCAGAAGGTCTCGATCAAGATCCAGCCCACCCCTCGCGGGCTGGAGGCCTTCCGCGCCGCGCTCGATGTCCTCTATTACGAGTCGGATCAAGCCCTTGTGGACGGCTTCGACCGCGAGTTCGCTGGCGTCGCCGAGCTCCTTGAGGGCAACATCGATCTGGCCGAGGCCACCGAAGCCTGTCGCCGGGACAGCAAGTTCTCCTTCGCCAAGTTCCTCGAGGAGCGCATCTACACGCTCTACGTCGAGGACATCGTCAGGGACGCCGCCGAGCGGGTCATCGACAGCGGGGGCCGACCCCCCGTGCCCCTCATCGTCAAGGCCGTCGACATCATCGACAACGTGCGCACCAGCGAGGTCAGCAACCGGAGCTCGCTCGACAAGCTGGTCCGCAAGGCCGAGACCATCATCGACTCCATCCAGGTCGGCTTCATCGACAAGGTCCCTCGGGAGATCGCGATCCCGTCGACGGTGACCGCCCTGCACCGCGTCGTCCAGATCCGCCTCGTGGACCAGATCAAGCTGCGGCGCCGGGCCGTGGCGGACAACTTCTCCGAGACGCGCTTCGTCAACCTCGTGCGCTTCCTGGTCCAGGAGGGCAACAGGCTCTCGGCCCTCTACCAGATCCCCCAGAACCGGATCGAGGTGACCGAGAGCCTCGAAGCCGAGGTCCGACGCATCAACCAGGCCTCCGGCGCCCCCCGGGACGGCGGCACCCAGGGGACGCCCACGCCGGGCTGAGAAGCTGTCCGGGATGGAAGGGCGAGCTTTGGACCCCCACAACGACGGCCTTCAGTTTCCGGACAGCTTCCGAGATCGGCGCCCGCCGATCTCTGCGCTGATCGAGGGCGGCCGCTCAGGCGGGATCAGCGGGCGCCGATCAAGGGCGGCCGATCAGGCGGGCGCCCTCGATCGGAGCGCGCGCCCGAGCGCCTCCAGCCCCGCCTCGAAGCCCGCGCGCCCGAGCCCGATCCGGACGAACTCAGGCCCGGCGCCGAGGCAGGCCCCAGGCAGGAGCAGCACCCCGTGCGACTCGGCCAGCTCCTGGCATCGAGCCTGCGCGTCGCGCCAGGGGGTCCGCACCAGCGCCACCGAGCCGGCCAGCGGCGGGCGGCAGGTGAAGCCGTCGAGCGCGCCGAAGAAGGCGAGGGCCGAGGTCAAGTTGGAGGCTATCTGCGCGCAATGTCTTGAGAAGAGCGCTTCGCGGACGCCGACGGCGATCTCGGCCAGCGCCTCGGTGGCGCGGGTCGGGCAGATCGTCGTGTAGTGCTTCCAGTCCAGGATCCGATCCCGCAGCGCCGCGTCGCGCACGACCAGCCACCCGCACCGCAGCCCGGGCAGGCCGTAGGACTTGCTCATGCCCCCCAGCACGATCGCCCCTTTGTCGCGCTCGACGGCCGAGGGCAGGTTGGTCACCGGCGCCAGCGCCAGACCCCGGTACATCTCGTCGCAGAAGACCTGAACGCCAGCCGCCCGCGCCAGCGACAGGATGCGATCGAGGCCCTCCAGGTCGGGCTGGTGGCCGGTCGGGTTGTGCGGAAAGTTGAGGATCAGCAGCCTCGGCCGGTGCTCGGCCAGCGACGCCTCCAGCGCGTCAAGATCCAGCCTCCAGCCCTCCCCCTCCTCCGCGATCTCCCACGGGTGGACCTCGGCCCCGACGTGGCGCACGAGGTTTCGCAGCGAGTCGTAGCAGGGCGTGACCACCACCGCGCCGTCCCCAGGCTCCAACAGCGCGTGCAGCAGCAGGAAGATCCCCTCCTGCGGCGCCCCGAGGACAATCACATCGTCCGCCTCGACCCCCTCATAGGTCCCCGCGATCGCGGCCCGCAGCGACAAGCCGCCGGCACCGTCGCCGTACCCCAGGCGAGTCCCCAGGAAGACCCCGGGCTCGACCCCGGCCAGCTCAAGGAGCTCCCCGATCGTGAGGCTCTCGCAGTCGGAGGACGCCAGCATGTGCCGGCAGGTGAACTCGTAGCGCGCAAACCAGCGCTCGGTCTCAAAGGGCAGGATCTTCATGGGTCACTCGCCAACTCGCGCTCCAGCGGCGTGCAAGGGCGCGGCGTGATGGAGGCGCCGATCCGGCGGCTCGGCGTTCATCCTCAATAAGCGCCCATCAGGGCGGATGTCGAGAACCCTGGCGTCCCGACGCCCACGATCAGGGCTGGGGCTCCTTGCCCGTGGTGAGCCCTGAGTTGGCCTCCGGAGCGCGCATCCTCCTCCCTGGGGCCAGGATGAGGGCGATCGCGGCCCCTTTCACCGCAGATAGCGCAGGACCTGTCCCTTGAAGGGCACCTCAAGATCCCCCATGCCCTCGGGCTTGTGCTGGCTGTGGGCGTAGCCGAGCTCGATCATCTTCTTGCTGAACTGGGCGTGCTGCCCTCGGCCCGGATCGACGACGATCACCTCGCACTTCGGGCGCGCGTGCCGGTCGATGAAGTTCGAGAGCGACTCGATGTGATCGCGCTCATAGAGGATGTCGCTGCCGATGATGAGGTCGAAGGTGCCCAGGCCATCGTCGGGGTCGTCCCAGCCAATGCGGACAAAGGGGATCGCCTTGGTGTCGTTCAAGGCAGCGTTCTTGTTGAGGAATTCTCCTGCGGAGGGGTGGTAGTCGGTGGCCGTGATGTCCACCCCGCGGCGGCTCAGGACGAGGCTGGCCAGCCCGATGCCGCAGCCGACCTCCAGGACGCGCCTGCCGTCGACCTCGTAATCGAGCATCAGCCGCGCCAGCACCTGCCCGGAGGTCCATACGACCCCGAAGAGCGGCCAGGAGGCCGACGAGATGCCCAGGGTCTCGGCGGCGCCGTCGTCGTCCTGAAACTCCTGCTTGTCGCGCAGGGTGCAGACGTGGATGTCCATGTCCCCGACCTCAATCGTTTGATAACGGACTCGAAGCGGAGGCATGGGTGAACCTGAGGCAAAAGGGAGGTGACGGGCGAGCGCACACCGCGGCGCCGTCGGGGCCACCATACATCTTTGAGGCGACCTGAGCGATTCTCCGCTCCTGGCGGCGCCTCAAAAAAGAGCCTTGACTCTGTAGTGTACTACAGGGCGCAGGATGTCTTCAGAGCGAAGGGAGGAGGGGCCGTGGGATCTTCAAGCGCACCCAGGATGACGATCGGCAAGCTGGCCAGGGAGGCCGGCGTGGGCGTCGAGACGATCCGCTTCTACGAGCGAGAGGGTCTGCTCAAGGCGCCGCCTCGGGATCCGTTGAGCGGCTATCGGAAGTACGAGGTGGCCGAGATCCGGCGGCTGGCCTTCATCGGCCGGGCCAAGGATCTGGGCTTTACGCTGCGAGAGATCCGGGATCTGCTTGATCTGCGGGCCTCTGGGGAGGTCTCGTGCGCGGCGATGCAGGGGCGCGCGCAGGCTCGCCTTGAGGGCGTGCGCCGGAAGATTCGGGATCTTCAGCACATCGAGGCGGCGCTTTCGGCGCTGGCCGTGGCTTGCCCTGAGGTTGAGGAGGGCGGCGAGTGCCCGATCCTGGCGGCGCTGGATGGAGGCTTTGCGGATGAGGCGAGTTGAGTTCGTGTGGCGGCGCGGGTGCCCGAACGTGGCGCAGACCCGCGCGAACTTGATGCGGGCCTTTTCGGGGGCGGGCGTCAGGGCCAGATGGGAGGAGTGGTGCGCCGACGAGCCCGAGTGCCCGGAGCGCCTCAGGGCGCTGGGCTCTCCGGTGGTCTTGATCGACGGGCAGCAGGTCGGCGGCGCGCTGGAGGGCGCCCAGGGCGACTCCTGCCGCGTCTACGCGGCCGAGGGCGGCGGGCTGAGCGGGGTGCTCGGCGCCCCGGCGATCGAGGCGGCGCTGCGGGCGGTCGAGCGGAGGGCTGTGGGCGATCAAGGCGCCTCGAGCGATCAAGGCGCGGCGGTCGGTCGGGGCCTCGGGGTCGCTCAGAGCGCGGCGATCGCTCAGGGCCCTGCGGTTGATCAAGGCGCCTCGGGAGGGGGCGGGTTCTCGTGGAAGGTGATGGCGGGGTCGGCGCCTGGCTTCGCCGTGGCGCTCCTGCCCAAGGTGGCCTGCCCGGCGTGCTGGCCGGCCTATGTGGGGGCGCTGGGCGGCCTCGGGCTGCCCTTCCTGATCGACGAGGGGACGCTGCTGGCGCTGACGGCGGGCTTTCTGGCCCTCGCGCTCTTCTTCCTGGGGTTTCGCGCGAGGCGACGCTGGGGCCTTGGGCCGCTGGGGCTGGGCGCGGCGGCTTCGGCGGCCCTGCTGGTGGGCAAGTTCTACTTTGAGAGCGATCCGGCCATGTTCGCGGGGGTGGGCCTCTTGATGGTCGCCTCGCTGTGGAACGCGTGGCCGAGGCGCGCGGTGGCCTCGGGGTGCGCCGCCTGTCCTCCGGGGGCGGGCCTTTCGAGCCCGCCTTCTTGTCGCAACACGCCCTGAAGGGGCACACCCTGGAGAGAAGACCGTGACAAAGCGCAACATTGAGATATTCAGCGCCGGCTGTCCGGCTTGCGCCGACACCATCGATCTGGTCAACAGCC
This sequence comes from Pseudomonadota bacterium, assembly GCA_005804885.1. GTDB lineage: Bacteria > Myxococcota_A > Bradymonadia > Bradymonadales > SYOX01. The sequence goes on along the minus strand of SYOX01000370.1, from coordinate 795 downwards.
TCGTCTGCTCTTCTTGCGCGATCGAGGTGCTGGACATGAAGGACGCGGGCGTCGCCGAGCGCGCCAGGGCGCTTGGGATCCGGGCGGTCCCGGCGGTGGTCGTCGACGGCAGGCTCATCGACTGCTGCGCGGGGCAGGGCGTGGACGAGGTGGGGCTGAGGGCCGCCGGGATCGGCAGCCCGAGGGCGTGAGGCGGCGGGCAGGCCCTTCGGATCAGATGGCGTCGACGATCGCGTTGAGGGGGTTGGACGCGGGCGTCCTTGCGGGTGCGCCAGACCTTCGGATCAGATGGCGTCGATGATCGCGTTGAGGGTCTGGCTCGGTCGCATGGCGAGGGCGGCCAGGGCGGCGTCGGGATGGTAGTAGCCGCCGACGTCGACGGGGTGGCCCTGGGCTTCGACGAGCTCGCGGACGATGGTCGCCTCGTTGGCGGCCAGGGCCTCGGCGACGCCGGCGAACTTGCTGGCCAGGGCGGCGTCGTCGGTCTGGGCGGCCAGCGCCTTGGCCCAGAACCGGGCCAGGTAGAAGTGGCTGCCGCGGTTGTCGATCTGGCCGACGCGGCGGGCGGGCGACTTGTTGGTCAGCAGGTGCTCGGTGGTGGCGGCGTCGAGGGTCTCGGAGAGGACCTTGGCGCGGGCGTCGCCGGTGCGCGCGGCCAGGTGCTCCAGGGAGACCGCCAGGGCCAGGAACTCGCCGAGCGAGTCCCAGCGCAGGTAGCCCTCCTGCTCGAACTGCTGGACGTGCTTGGGGGCCGCGCCGCGCGCGCCGGTCTCGAAGAGGCCGCCGCCGTCCATC